>JAEZDB010000405.1 GCA_023429855.1 Actinomycetes bacterium | reverse complement strand
GCTCCGCAGGCGAAGTTTGATGCCCTGAGCCGCTAGGCGAAGGGAGGAATGAGCCGGAGGAGCGCCCCGCACCCCGCGCCCCGCGGCTTAAAGGTGAATACCTCGCAGCAACGCCGCAACGACCCGCTGCTCAATCGACCCCTGCGAATCCGCGCGATCCGCGGCTTCGCCGATGGCGGCGCGCGAGTCGGGGAAGATGTTGAAGCCGATGTGCTTGACGGTGTCGGCGAAGCGCGGCGTGGTGGCGTGCAGGAACTGCGAGACGCTGCCGACCTTCGTGTCGACGGTCCGGCGGCGGTCGACGATGGCGCCGATGATCATGTCGGCGGCTTCTTCCGGCGAGATCGCTGGGAAGTAGTCGTAGGACTTCGTCGGCGCGATCATCGGCGTGCGCACGAGCGGCATGCGGATCGAGGAGATCAGCACGTTGTCGCTGACGAGCTCGGAGTTGACGACCTGGCTGAAGGCGTCGAGCGCCGACTTCGAGGCGATGTAGGCGGAGAAGCGCGGCACTAGCGTGGTGACGCCGATCGTCGTGACGTTGACGACGCTGCCATGGCCGCGCTCCACCATGCCCGGCAAGATGCCGAGGGTGAGACGCACCGGCGCGAAGTAGTTGAGGTGCATCGTCCGCTCGAAGTCGTGGAAGCGGTCGTACGACAGCGCCACGGAGCGGCGGATAGAGCGGCCAGCGTTGTTGATGAGGATGTCGACCTCGTGCTCGGCGGTGACCTCATTGACGAGCTCGTCGATCGCGTCGAGGTCTGACAGGTCGCACGGGTACACGTGCGCCGTGCCGCCTTGCTCCTCGATCTCCTGCTGGACCTCTTCGAGCTTGTCGCGGGTCCGCGACACGAGCAGCGGGACGCCGCCTGCCGCCGCGATCTTCAGCGCCGTCGCCTTGCCGATGCCCGACGAGGCGCCGGTGACGAGTGCGACCTTGCCACGCAGCGCGGCCTTCTGCCGCTTGCCGACGTGCGGACGGACCGGGTCCATGTGCTGGTCCCAGTACTCCCAGAGGCGCCCCGCGTAGTCCTCGATCTCGGGCGGGTCGATGCTCGCCGACGCCAGCAGCCGGCGCGCCTCGGTTGAGTCGAAGACCGGCGCAAAGGCGAGCTCGCCGACGACCTCGTCGGGGATGCCGAACGGCTCGGTGGTGAGCTTGCGCAGCGGGCGAAGCGCCTTGCCGCGCAGCGCGACGTCGTAGACCTCGTTGGGGATCAGCCCCATCACGCGGCGGTCGACCGCCACCGTGATCTGCGGCGCACCGGCCGCGCCGGCGAAGGCGTTCCACACGTCGACGACGCGCTGCGGCGCCGGGTTCGTGAGGTGGAAGGCGCGGCCGTCCAGCCCGGGCAGCTGGCCGAGGTGGGCGATCGCCTCGGCGACGTAGTCGACGGGCACCACATTCGTGTCGCCGACGTCGGGCGTGACGAGCGGGACGAACGGCGGCACGATCGCCTTGAGGCGCCGCAGGATCGGGAAGAGGTAGTACGGACCGTCGACCTTGTCCATCTCGCCGGTCCACGAGTTGCCGACCACGATCGACGGGCGGTAGATCCGCCACGGCACGTCGTTCTCTTCGCGCACGATGCGCTCGGATTCGAACTTCGTGCGGTGGTAAGCGGTGGGCAGCTCCTGTCCCTCGTCGAACATGTCTTCGCGGAACACGCCGTCGTAGCGGCCAGCTATCGCGACCGAAGAGACGTGGTGGAAGCAACCTGCGGCCATGTCGCCGGCGGCGTCGACCGCGTGGCGGGTGCCATAGACGTTGGCCCGCGCGTTGTCGGCAGCCGACGCCTTCAGGTCGTAGAGCGCCGCGAGGTGGAAGAAGTGATCGATCTCGCCGGAGTGTTCGGCGATCCATCCCTTGTCGATCCCCAGCGAGGGCGAGTCGAGATCGCCGACGACCGGGTGCACGCGACCGCGGGCGTCGCTCGGCCAGTTGGCGAAGAGGGCGTCGAGCTTGGGGAGCGACGACTCACGTACGAGCAGGTGCACGTTCGCGTCGGTGTCTCGCAGCAGGACCTCGACGAGGTGCCGGCCGATGAGACCCGTTGCGCCGGTCAGAAAGATCGACATTGCTTCTCCATCGGGGGTTCGCCGGTCACCATATACCGGAGTGCCGCGGGGCCTGGTGGCGGTCGTGCGAGGCGACCTCAACGGCGGCGGTCAGCGCACACGGCCAGGCCGGCGTCAGCGCCGCGGGCTCCAGCGGAACAGCCGGACGGCAAGCAGCGAGGCCCCCACGCCCCACGCCGCGACGACGGCGAGGTTCGCCCAGTCGGGCGCACCCGATGCAGCCGGGTTGAAGACATCAGACAGCGCGAGCAGGAACGGCCGTAGCGGGAAGACGCTCGCGATTCGCTCGAACGTCTCGGGGACGTCGGGGATGAAGATGCCCGACAGGAAGTACAGCGGGAAGATCGCAAGGTTGGCCGTGGCCGAGGCCGAGTCGCCGTTGGGGACCAGCG
Source organism: Actinomycetes bacterium (assembly GCA_023429855.1). Lineage (GTDB taxonomy): Bacteria > Actinomycetota > Thermoleophilia > Solirubrobacterales > Solirubrobacteraceae > JAGIBJ01. Next base: position 6,402 of record JAEZDB010000405.1, on the reverse strand, counting down.
CTGCCACAAGCGCGCCAAGAGCGCAGAACGTGAGCGCGCCGAGCACGAGGGTGAGCAGCAGCACGGGCAGCCGCTCCGCCTGGACCTCCGCGCCGAACAGCACCATCGAGAGCACGATCACAATCGCGCTCATCATCAGCGAGAGCAGCACGCCGTTGCCGATGATCCCGCCGAGGATCACGCCGGGAGAGACCGGCGTGCCGCGCTTGCGCTTGAGCTCGCCCGTGTCGCGGCGGATCGCGATCGACGTGACGAGTCCGACGAACGTGGTGCCGACCACGGAGAACACCAGGATCTGCGCCAGCTGGTACTGGATCGCCCGCACGCTGCCGGTGTCGAGCTTGATCGTCTCGTTGCCGTAGACGGCGCCGAAGATGAGCAGGAACATCACCGGGAAGATGAACGTGAACCCTGCGGCGGCCGGGTTGCGAAAGAAGCTCTTGCGCTCCCAGCCGATCTGGCGGAACGTGAGCGCGAGGTCATGCATCGGCAAGCTCCTTGCCCGAGACGACCACGTCGCCGGCGTCGTCGACCAGCGAGAGGTACGTGTCTTCGAGCGAGGGGCGCGACACGACGAGCTCACCGAGGGCGACGCCGTGGTGGACCGCCCAGTTCGTCAGCTCGTGCAGCGCGGTGGTCGGGTCGACGGCTTGCAGCTCGAAGGCGTCGTCGACGCGGCGCAGCCCCGGGACCTCAGGGGGCGCCAGGCCGGCCGGCAGCGTAAAGCGGATGCGGGTCAGGCCGGTGCGCGCGGCGAGCTCAGCGGGCGTGCCGCTCTCGACGACCTTGCCGGCGGAGAACACGACGACGCGGTCGGCCAGCGCCTGCGCTTCGTCGAGGTAGTGCGTGGTGAGCAGGACCGTGGTGCCGCCCGAGGCGAGCGCCTGCACGATCTCCCACGCCTGCCGGCGCGCCTGCGGGTCGAAGCCCGTGGTGGGTTCGTCGAGGAAGATCAGCTCTGGGTTGCCGACCATGCCGAGCGCAAGGTCCAGGCGCCGCTGCTGGCCGCCCGAGAGGCGTTTGACGCGCTCGCCCGCCTTCTCGGTCAGGCCGACGAGCGCGAGCAGCTCGTCGGGCTCGCGCGGCGACGGGTAGAAGCTCGCGTGTTGCTGCAGCACCTCGCGACAGGTGAGGAAGCGGTCGATGCCGCACTCCTGCAGCACGATCCCGATCTGCTGGCGCAGCGCGCGCGGCGCGCCAGCCGGATCGTGGCCGAGCACCTTCACATCGCCAGCGTCGCGCTGCAGGTAGCCCTCGAGGATCTCGACGGTGGTCGTCTTCCCGGCGCCGTTGGGACCGAGGATCGCGAGGACCTCGCCGCGCTCGACCGTGAGGTCGATGCCGCGCACCGCTTCGAAATCGCCGAACCGCTTGTGCAGGCCGGAGACCTCGATGACTGGTGCAGGCACGACGAAGAATTCTAGGGGGAAGCGGCGCGGCTGGCTGTCAGCCGCGGTCGCGCGCGAGCAACCCGGCGATGGCTGCGTCGGCGGCGCCTGCCCACGCCTGCGTGTCGGCCGGGTCGGTCTCCAGGACCTCGAACGGGATCTCGTTCTTGCGGCACATCTTCTCGACGATCGCGCGGCCCTCGGCGAGCACCTCGGCCGGCAGCGTGCCGACGCCTTCGTAGATCACGCCGCGCACCGTGGTGTCGATCGTGCGCTCGAGCATCATCGAAAGCCGCGAGCCGTGCAGCGCGGCGACGCGTTCGGCGTCATCGCCGGTGGCGGTTCCGAGCGCCCAGACGAGGATCGTCACGTGCTCGCAGGCATAGCGCAGCGTGACGATGCGGTCGGGGTCGGCAAGGAGGAACTCGGCGCCGACCGCCTCGATCTCGGCGCGCCGCTCCTCACGCCTCGAAGCGACCCGCACGGCGTCGCCGCGCTCGCGCAGCAGCTCAGCGAGTGCAAGACCGCGCTCACCGCCGCCGACGATCAGCGCCCGCAACGGTTGACTTTCTGGGCCGCGGAAGCGGAAGTGAGGGGCGATGCACAGAGGAGAGCGCGACGAAGCACCCGCGCGAGTCTAGACTGCGCCCTCAGACCATGGGGTACGCCGACGAGCTCGAACGCAACGACGCCGCGCTGTTCAAGCGCGGAGACGCCGGAAGACTGCATGTCGGCACCCTGTTGATCTTCGACGGGCCACCGCCGACGGCCGACGAGCTTCGCGCGCACGTGCGCGCACGGCTCTCCGCTTCGCCGCGCACGCGCCAGCGCGTCGTCGACCCGCCGATCGGTCCGCTGCGCTGGATCGACGACCCGACCTTCAACCTCGACTACCACCTGCGGCGCTCCGCGCTGCCGCGCCCGGGCACCGACGAGCTGCTAGAGCGCAACGTCGCCCGCATCCTCTCGACGCCGCTCGACGTGACGAAGCCGCTGTGGGAGCTGTGGGTGATCGAGGGCCTTGCGCGCGGGCACTTCGCGATCCTCGCCAAAACCTCCTACGCGCTCGTGGAGAAGGGCGTCGCCGTCGACCTCGTCACCGCGCTCTTCGCCGACCGCCCGTCGCAGGAGGCGCTGCGCTGGCTCCCCCGCCCTGCGCCGTCCGACGCGCAGCTTGCGGCGCTCGGCGCCGGCACGCTCGCCAACCGCTTCCTCCAGGCCCCGCTCTCTGCCGCGTCGATCGCCCGCAAGCCGACCAGGCTCGTCGGCGGCGTCGCCAAGTCAAGCGCCGTTGCGATCGCCGAGACGGCGCTGCGTCGCGGCCGCGACGACAAGCCGCTCCACGTGTCGGGCGGCCAGCAACGCGCGTTCTCCACCGTCACCCTGCCGCTCTCCGAGCTGCGCGTCGTACGCGACCGCTTCGGCGGCACGATCCACGACGCCGTCGTCGCGTCGATCGCCGGCGGCGTGCGTCGCTGGCGCCACGCGCAGGGCCTCCGCGCCCACGGCCTCTCCGTCTCTGCCCTCGTGCCGATCGCCAAGCGCGGCGACGACGGCGGCGTGCGCCTCGACCCGATCGAGATGCCCCTGCCCCTGCACCGCGCCGACCCGGTCGAGTCGCTGCGCGCCGTGCAGGCCGCCACTGCCAGGGCCGTCGAAGCCGGCGACGCACTCGGCGCCGACGAGATCGCCCGCATGTACCGCTTCGCCGCGCCGACGGTCCTCGCCGACGCGACCCGCCTCGCCGCCAGCGGCGACGGCCGCGCGATCCTGATCGCCAACGTCCCCGGCCCGCGCGAGACGCGCACCCTGTTCGACCGCCAGCTGCTCGCCGTGTTCCCGATCATGCCGCTCACCGGCGACCGCGGCCTCGCCGCCGCCGCCGTGTCGTACAACGGCTCGATCCGCATCGGCCTCACCGCCGACCCGGTCACCATCCCCGACGTCGACGAGCTCTCCACCGAGATCGTCCGCACCGCTGACTTCCTCGTCGAGCGCGCACGCCAAGCCACGCGGCCGCGCCGCGCGCCCGGCACCTCCGACCGCTGAGGGCGGTTGCGCGCGGGGAGGGGTGGTCGCGCGGCGTCCCTACGGGAGCGCGCGTTCTGCGCTGAGGTCAGCCCTTGGAGTGGATCGCCGTGAGCATGCCAGCGGCCCTCCCTCTACATTTGCTGAGGCATGCTTCGTCTTCGTGAACCGCGCTACCTCGGCTACCGCGATGTCGACCGTCAGCAGCCGTACGCGAAGTACATGAAAGCGCGCGTCGACCCGCCCCAGCCGCACGTCGTCGACGCCGTCGTTGCCGGGCCCGTCGACCCGACTTTGATCCCGCCGCCCGCGGAACTGCCGGACGACCTGCACCGCCCGGGCTGCTCACGGATCGAGACCGGCTACGGCCAGCTGCCGACCGGCGAGGTCTGGGTCGCGTGCCTCACGCACATGCCGCGCGTTGAGCCCGAGATGTGGGAGTGGTGGTTCGCCTGGCACAGCCTCGAGAGCGCCCGCTACAAGCTGTGGCATCCCGAGTCTCACGCGCACGCGAGCCTGCGCCACGCGCGCCCGGAGCGGCTCGACCCGACCGACATGGGCAGCTGGGAAGGCAACGTCTCGTATGTCGACGAGGTCATCGGCGGCCACCTCGACCAGCTGGCGATCGCTCCGCAGGACCCCGCGCGATACGGCATCGACACGAGCCGCTTCGACGGCATCGCGGTTGTCGGAACCGTCGGGACCGTCCTCGCGCCGGTCAACGTCGGCCTGGCGTGCCACCAGGTGCGGCGCGTGGAAGGCGGCAGCGAGATGCGCAGCCGCTTCTACCTCAACGTCCCGGGAGTCCGGCGACCCGACCTGCGCGCTGCCGCCCATGCCGTGCGGCGCGGCGTCGCAAAGCCCCGCTCCCCGCGGTTCAAGGTCGGCTTCGGCGCCGACCTGCTGCGGCACTGCGGCGAGGAGATGAACCACCTCGCGCAGTTCCTGCCGGAGCTGCACGCCGAGTTCTCGTAAGACGCCGCAGCACGCGGCGGCGTTTCGCGTAGCCTTGGATTCATGCCACCGCTGAGGTCACGCACCGTCACCCACGGCCGCAACATGGCCGGCGCCCGCGCTCTCTTCCGTGCCGCCGGCGTGGAGAAGGGCGATCTGGGTAAGAAGCCGATCATCGCCGTGGCGAACTCCTACACGCAGTTCGTGCCGGGCCACACCCACCTGGCACCGGTCGGGCAGATCGTGTCCGAGGCGATCAAGGAAGCCGGCGGCATCCCGCGCGAGTTCAACACGATCGCCGTCGACGACGGCATCGCGATGGGCCACGGCGGCATGCTCTACTCGCTGCCCTCGCGCGACCTCATCGCCGACAGCGTCGAGTACATGGTCAACGCGCACTGCGCCGACGCGCTGATCTGCATCTCCAACTGCGACAAGATCACGCCCGGGATGCTCAACGCCGCCCTGCGGCTCAACATCCCGACCGTCTTCGTGTCGGGCGGCCCGATGGAGGGCGGCACGGCCGTCCTCGTCGACGGCACCGTCCGCAAGCGCGTCAACCTGATCACCGCGATCGCCGACGCCGTCGCCGACGAGGTCTCCGACGCAGACATCGAGATCCTCGAAGAGGCCGCCTGCCCGACCTGCGGCTCCTGCTCCGGCATGTTCACCGCCAACTCGATGAACTGCCTCACCGAGGCCCTCGGCCTCGCGCTGCCAGGTAACGGCTCGACGCTCGCCACGCACACCCGCCGCAAGGAGCTCTACGAGGACGCCGGCCGCACGGTCGTCGACATCTGCAACCGCTACTACGGCGAAGACGACGACTCCGTCCTGCCGCGCAACGTCGCCACCCGTGCCGCCTTCGAGAACGCGATGGCGCTCGACGTCGCCATGGGCGGCTCGACCAATACCGTCCTCCACATCCTCGCCGCCGCCCAGGAGGCCGAGCTCGACTTCACGATGCACGACATCAACGAGGTCTCCCGCCACGTGCCGTGCCTCACGAAGGTCGCGCCGAACGGCACCTACCTGATGGAGGACGTCCACCGCGCCGGCGGCATCCCGGCGCTGCTCGGCGAGCTCTGGCGCGGCGGCCTGCTGCGTGAAGACGTCCACACCGTGCACTCGCCCGACATCGCCTCGTGGCTAAAGGCCTGGGACATCCGCAGCGGCGAGGCCTCCGACGAAGCGATCGAGCTGTTCCACGCGGCCCCGGGTTGCGTGCGGTCGGCCACCGCCTTCTCGCAGTCCGAGCGGTGGGAGTCGCTCGATACCGACGCGGCGAACGGCTGCATCCACGACATCGCGCACGCCCACTCCACCGACGGCGGCCTCGCGATCCTCTACGGCAACCTCGCCGTGCGCGGCTGCGTCGTGAAGACGGCCGGCGTCGACGAGTCGATCTGGAAGTTCAGTGGTCCAGCGGTCGTCGTCGAGTCGCAGGACGAGGCCGTCGACGTGATCCTTAAGGGCAAGATCAAGGAGGGCGACGTGGTCGTCATCCGCTACGAGGGGCCGCGTGGCGGACCAGGCATGCAAGAGATGCTCTACCCCACGTCGTACCTCAAGGGCCGCGGCCTCGGCAAGGCCTGCGCGCTGATCACCGACGGCCGCTTCTCCGGCGGCACCTCGGGCTTGTCGATCGGCCACGTCTCACCTGAGGCTGCAGCTGGTGGCACGATCGCGCTCGTCGAGAACGGCGACACGATCTCGATCGACATCCCGGGCCGGAAGATCACGCTCGAGGTCTCCGACGAGGAGCTCGCCGATCGCCGCGACCGCCTTGAGCACGGCCACGGCTACGTGCCGGTCTCGCGCGACCGTGTGGTCTCCCCCGCGCTCCGCGCCTACGCCGCCATGGCGACGTCGGCCGACACCGGCGCTGTGCGCGACGTCAACGCGGTCGAGCGCGCGGTTGCCGCCGCAGCCGACTCGCGCAGCGCGTCGCTGCCGCACTGAGCCGGGCATACCGCCACCGCCCACCGTGGTTCGGCCGCGCTGACCTGCTCAGCGCGGCTCGATCACGGCG
>JAEZDB010000264.1 GCA_023429855.1 Actinomycetes bacterium | reverse complement strand
ATGCCGCGACGTGCGCAGAGCTCGCGACCGGCGCCGTGCGGTGCTGGGGCGACGGGAGCGACGGACGCCTCGGCAGCCGTGCGGTCGATGCGCGGCTCGACGGGGTGGTCGACCCGGCAACGGCGACCGACGACGCGTCGCTCGTGCCCATCGGCGGATTGCCGTCGGTGTTCGGCGACCTGCTGACCGAGATGGCCCCACCAGTCGCGGCGCCCGGCGCGACTCCGGGCCCCGGAACCACGCCGACGGCCACGACCTCAACGCCGACCGCGCCCGCGCTCAGCTTCAAGTTCACGATCAAGGGCCGCAAGGCAAGCATCGCTGCGCTGCTGAAGCCCACGAAGACCGGCAAGTGCCCGAAGGCCGTCGCCGTGACGCTGACGGCCGGGAAGACCAAGCTCGGCACCGCCAAGCTGAGGGCGACGCGCAAGGGCGCCAACTGCCGAGCGTCCGGCAGCGTGCGCCTCAAGCGCAGCCCGAAGAAGGGCACCACCGTCAAGGCCGTGCTGAAGGCCAAGGGCGTCTCCGCCCGGACCCTGCTGCCGACGCGTTAGGCGCCCGGCGCGCGCTCAGCCGCCGCGGCCCTGGCGAGCCGGCGTCGCCCGCGGGCGTTCCACGAGCGTGATCCGGTGGCTGGACTCGAGGTCGCCATCGTCGGCGATCGACGACAGCGGCGGCGTGATGTCGCACCAGGCGTCGATGATCGCCGCGTCGATCTGCACGCGAGCCTGCGCATGGAGGCGCGGCCGCTCGAACCGCTGCCGCAGCTCGGCAGCAGTGAGGACCAGCTCGTTCGCTGCCAGGACCTCGACGTCTCGCCGGAGCCTCGCGGCGTTGGCTCGATCGACTGGTGACAGCGTCGTTCGTTCCAAGGACACGGCGCCAGTAGATCGCACGTTGCAGTGCGCGAGGCAAGGGAGCGTGCATGTCGCCCAGCAGACCAGTTGGGTGCAGGACGGCCGCCACACAGGTCGCAAGGCGCCGGGTCTGTCCGCGCGGACACGGTTCCGCGGGCCCCTCGTCCACATGGATACCCCGCCGGACACACAACCCTGCTAGAACGGGGGGCGGCCTTAAGAGGGAACTGGAGAACGACATGGCTAGCGACACCGAAGACGCCGTAGCTGACGGCGTAGCGTCGAACGGCAAGGGTGCACCGCGCGAGTCGCTGAGCGTCGTCGACAACCGGACCGGCAAGAGCTACGAGCTGCCGATCACCGACGGCACCATCCGCTCCCTCGACCTGCGCAAGATCAAGGTCTCCGAGGACGACTTCGGGATCATGGGCTATGACCCGGCGTTCACGAACACCGCGTCGACCCGCTCGGCCGTAACCTTCATCGACGGCGACAAGGGCATCCTCGAGTACCGCGGCTACCCGATCGAGCAGCTCGCCGAGCGCTCGACCTACCTCGAGGTCGCTTACCTGCTGATCCACGGCGAGCTGCCGACGAAGCCGCAGCTCGACGAGTGGACGCACCACATCACGATCCACACGTTCGTGCACGAGAACCTCAAGAGCTTCCTCCAGGGCTTCCGTTACGACGCCCACCCGATGGGCATGCTGCTCAGCTCCGTCGGCGCGCTCTCCACGTTCTACCCGGAGGCGAGCAAGATCGCCGACCAGGAGAACATCGACATCCAGACGATCCGCCTGATCGCGAAGATGCCGACGCTCGCCGCGTTCGCCTACCGCCACATCCGCGGCATGCCGTACGTCTACCCCGACAACGACCTGTCGTACGCGGGCAACTTCCTCTCGATGATCTACAAGGTCGCCGAGCTCAAGTACCAGCCCGATCCGCGTCTCGAACGCGCGCTCGACATCCTCTTCATCCTCCACGCCGACCACGAGCAGAACTGCTCGACGAGTGCCGTGCGCGCCGTCGGCTCGTCGCAGGTCGACCCCTACTCGGCGATCGCGGCCGGCGTCGCCGCCCTCTACGGCCCGCTGCACGGCGGCGCCAACGAAGCGGTGCTGCGGATGCTGCGCCGGATCGAGAAGGTAGAGAACGTCCCGGACTTCATCGCGGGCGTCAAGAAGGGCGAAGAGAAGCTGATGGGCTTCGGCCATCGCGTCTACAAGAACTTCGACCCGCGCGCGACCATCATCAAGAAAGCCTGCGACGACGTCTTCGAGGTGACGGGGGTCAACCCGCTGCTGAAGATCGCCAAGGAGCTCGAGCGCGTTGCGCTCGAAGACGAGTACTTCATCTCGCGCAAGCTCTACCCGAACGTCGACTTCTACTCGGGCCTGATCTACGAGGCGCTCGGCCTGCCGGTCGAGATGTTCCCCGTGATGTTCGCGATCCCGCGGACCTCCGGCTGGATCGCGCAGTGGCGCGAGCTGCTGACGGACTCCGAGCAGAAGATCGCCCGCCCGCGGCAGATCTACACGGGCCAGCGCGAGCTGGACTTCGTGCCGCTCTCGCAGCGCGGCTAACGCCGGCGCCCGCGGCGGCCACCTGCGCGTGGTCGCCGCGACCTGAGCCGGCGACACCTACGCGCTGCCCCGGCCGCCGCGCGGACCGCTCCCCTGGCGACCGGGACCGGCCGTGGATGACAGTGCCCGGCGCGCGGTGCGCCGGGACCTCCATTGATGAACTTCTCCACCGAGCCATCTCGGCAAGCCGCAACCGCGTACCAATGAGCAATGCGCTTCTCCAGCTACGCCGCGCTCAATGGCACGTGCTCGACCCTCATCGGGATCGCGTTCATCGTCGCTGGGTTCCCGGGCCTGCTCGGCGGCGACGGCGCCGAGACCGGGTACGCGTGGCTCGCCCTCCCCGGGGTCCTCGTCGTGTTGGCGCCGCTCGCCCTCGTGGCAGCTCGGCGCCGGATCCCCGTCAGCGCCCCCGGCCGCTGGCTGACCGACCGGCCGATCGCCGCAGCCGCGTCGGGAGCGTCGATCCTGCCCGAGCGGCGGCTGCGGATCCGGCTCATCGGCGAGACGATCGTCTGGGGCGCGGTTGCGCTGGCGGTGATCGCCGGCTTCACCACGTCACGGCCGTTCGCCTACGCCACGGGATGGGCGTCACTGGCCTACGGGCTACTCGAGCTGCTCGCGAGCGCGCCGCGGATCCGCGCCGTCGAGTTCGAGCGCGGAACGAAGTACTTCGTCCACCGGCGCCCTGGTCTCGGCACCCCCGAGGTCACGACGCCGTAGCGCAGACCGTGGGCCGTTAGGCCGCGGTGTCGCGCGAGAAGTCGGCAGTCTCGGGCGTCGGCCCGAAGTTGCCGTCGCGCAGCAGCGTGGCCGCGACGTCTGCGCCGACGGGGCGCGAATACAGAAAGCCCTGGCCGAGCATGTCGCCGAGGCCGTGGAGCAGGCTCGCCTGCGGGGCGGTTTCGATGCCCTCGGCAACGATGGAGAGGTCGAGCGCCTGGGCCAGTTGCACGATGCCCTGCGTCAGGCGGGCGCGGCCCGCGTCCTGGTCGATCTCGTCGACGAACGCCTTGTCGATCTTCAGCACGTCGACCGGCAGGTCCTTGAGGTAGGCGAGCACCGAGTGGCCGGTGCCGAAGTCGTCGATCGCGATGCGGACACCGAGCGACATCAGCTCGGTCAGGTCGGCGACCAGCGCCTCCGGCCGGTCGACGAGGACGGACTCGGTGATCTCGAGCTGCAGCTGACGCGGATCCAGACCGGTGTCGCGCAGGATCCGGGCGATGCGGCGCGCCATGTCGGGCTCAGCGAGCTGAATCGGCGACACGTTGACGCTCACGTGCTGGCGCTCGTCGGCGTAGCCGTCTTCGATCCAGTCCCGCATCTGCGCACACGCGGTGTGCATCACCCACCAGCCGAGCGGCCCGATGAGGCCGGTCCGCTCTGCGAGGCTGATGAACTCGAGCGGACTCATCCGCCCGCGCACCGGGTGCATCCAGCGCACGAGCGCCTCGACGCCGTCGACGCGGCCGTGCTTGAGGTCGACGATCGGCTGGTACTCGATGAAGAGCTCGTCGCGAGCCAGCGCGCGGCGCAGGTCGGCCGTCAGCTCGAGGCTCGCCAGGGCGTCTTCGCGCATCGACTGGCTGAACACCGCGACGCGGTCCTTGCCGGCCGCCTTGGCGGCGTACATCGCGATGTCGGCGTCACGCACGATCGTTTCAACGTCGTGACCGACGGCGATGCCGGCCGACGCGGTGAGACGCACGTCGCGGTCGCCGAGCAGGATCGGCCGGTGGATCGCCCGCAGCACGCGCTCGATCTCCTTCACGGCACGCTCGGGCGTCGAATCGGCCAGGAGGACGCCGAACTCGTCGCCGCCGAACCGGGTGACCAGGTCGTGCGGTCCCAGCGTGGCAGCGATGCGCGCACCGATCGTGCGGACGAGGTCGTCGCCGCGTCCGTGGCCGAGGCTGTCGTTGATCGTCTTGAGGTCGTCGAGGTCGAGCAGCGCCATCGCGACGGGCTCGCGCTCGATGTCGGCCGCGGGCGTGAGCGACACTGCCCCGGTCTCGCTCGCCAGCGACACCGGCTGCTCCAGACGCTCCGCCAGGGCCAGCTCAAGAGCAGCGCGATTGGGTAGGCCGGTGAGCGCGTCGGTGAAGGCCTGGCGGCGCAGCATCGCTTCAGCGCGGCCTTGGCGAGCCACCGCCTCGAACCGGCGCACGAGGAACGCAAGGGAGAGCAGCCCGAAGAGCACACCGCCGATCAGGACCCACCGCGCCAGGTTCGCGGCGCTGCGGGCGCGCTTGTCTTCGACGGCGATCTGCGCCTCGGTGTCGACGATGATCGACTTCAGCAGCGGATCCAGCGTGGTGGTGAAGTAGGCCTGCGCCGCCGTGGGGTTACCAGCCTGGGCTTGGCGAAGCGCCAACCGGCCGGGGCCCGCGAGTTCGCGGACGGAGCGCTCAAGGCGTTCGGCGCGCGGACCGGTAACGCCGAGGCCGTCGAGGTTGCCGATCGCGCCGATCATGGCGGCGCCTGCAGCAAACGCTTCGTAGCCGCCCTCACGATCGACGCTGCCTGCGTCGGTGGACTCAGCGGCGATCGCGCGCAGCTGCTGCGAAGCAGCCTGCGCACGGCGGAGTTCGACCTGCGCCTGGCGGCGCTCGTCGGCCATGCCGCGCGTGCGCTCGGCCACGGTGACCGTGGCGGTCATCGTGAGCAGCACGAGTGCGATCGCGACGATTCGGCCGCGCTGAGGGTGGGCATGGGCGGATGCCGGGGGAAGCGTGTCCACGAGTGACCAATCGGTTCCGCACACCGCTTTCTTGACGCTCGACGGACCGGCGACGGGTCTTCTAGACGGAAGGCCGACCCAGTCCGTGCCGGCTGCCGGAGGGCGCGCGTGCGAGCGGCTATCCGCGGGCGCGGCTCATCCGGCGGCGCTGGTTGTTGACCGCGTCACGCAGGCGCTCTGCGCGCTCGCGGCCGACGATCCGCGGCACGTTGACCCGCTGCAGGCTGCGGCGCGTCCAGACCTCGGGGTGGATGAGGTCGGGCAGGGCGCCGCCCAGCTCCGCGTGCGCAGCGGCGAGCTTCGGGTAGTCGGCGATCGCGTCCTCGCGCACGTAGAACGTGACGTTCTGGCGGTAGAAGTACGCGATGTCTTCGCGGTCCCAGAGGGGACGACGGAGCACGTCGACCGGCACGAAGCCGTGGGCTGCGAACTTGGCCTTCCAGTACGACGGCCACTGCTCGTTCACGTGGCCAGTGCCCCCTTGGTAGGGGATCGCGGCGCTGAAGAGCACGACCGGCGCCGCCCGCGTGATCGTCGCGATGAACCCGTCGGCCGAGGTCGACGGCAGGTGCTCCGCGACCTCGACCGAGATCGCAAGGTCGAAGGTGCGGTCGATCTTGGATCCGACGGCGAGGTCGTCCTGCTGGAAGTGGTCGGTGGGGATGTCGAGCCAGGCCGGATCGACCCATGGGCCGTCGACGCCGAGGTAGTCGTCGATGCCGCGCGCGGCGAACTCCTTCGTCCAGGCGCCGTTGCCGCAGCCCAGGTCGACGAAGCTCTTGGGGCTGACGTACTGCAGCACCTCGTCGGCCACTCCTGCGGCGGAGGTGCGGCCCAGGTCCGTCGCGGCGGAGTTGTAGAAGTTGCCGTCGTAACCAGCCATCAACGGAGGGTACCGAACCGCGTGCCACACTCAGTGGGGATTTTCTAGCTGTATCGGTCAGGTGTTGGCAAGGCAGTCAAGCACCGTCGGCCAACGGCAAGACGAGCGTGGCACCGTGCGCTCGCAGCCAAGCGCGCGCCTCGTCGGTACGCGGCTCACGCCCGCGCAGCAGCGTCCAGAACCGCGGCGAGTGGTTGAGCTCCACGAGGTGGCAGGCCTCGTGCCACACGATCGCCTCGGCGACCCAGGCAGGCGCGAGCACGAGCCGCCAGCTGTAGGTGATCGTCGCCTTCGCGGTGCAGGAGCCCCAACGCGTCTTGGCGTCGCCGATGGAGACGCGCGCGACGCGCTTGCCGAGCGCCTCGGCGGCCTGGCGGGTCAGCGGCTCGAGGCGCGCTCGCGCCTGCCCGCGCAGCCAGCGTTCGAGGAGGTCGGGGCGCCCGGGTGGCACGAGCAGGCGCCCGTCCTTGGCGTGAACCCGCTGGCGCCCCGGCTCCTCGACCACCTCCAAGGGCTCGTCCCACACGGTGATCACGTTGCCGCGCGCGCTGACCTGCTCGCGCACGACCGCAGCCTCGGCCAGACGCGCCGCGATCCAGCGCCGATGGCGAACGAGCGCGCGATCGACCTCGGCCAGCGGCGCACGCTGCGGCAGCGTCACGCGCACCACGCCCGTCATGCGGTCGACGCGCACCGAGATCCGCCGGGCCCGCGCCGAGCGGACGACTTCGACCTCAGGCTCAGCCGCCTCCACGCGGACTAGCCCGCAGGCGCCTGAGCGGGCGACCAGCGCGGGGACTTCGGATCATCACCCGACGTGACGATGCCCGTGCGCTCGAGGTGGCGCAGGTAACACATCGTCTCGGAGATGAGCCAGCCGGCGTTCTCCTCGCTGAGCGGCCGTCCGTAGATCTGCGGGATCATCTCGATCGCCGTGGCCGGGCCCGCCGCCCGCACGACGTCTTCCACGCGGTCGAGGCGGCCGAGCGCGGCCTCGCGGTGCGCCTCGATATGGCCGCGCACGTCGGTGAAGCTCTTGCCGTGCCCCGGCAGGCAGAGGCGCGCGTCGAGCGCTTCGACCTTGTCGAGGCTGGCGAGATACTCCTCGACGGGATCGTCGGACCAGCCGTAGTCGTAGTAGAGGGCAACACGCCCGAGGATGTGGTCGCCGGCCAGCAAGATGCGGCGTTCCGGCTGGAAGAGCGACACGTGGCTCGGCGCGTGCCCGGGCGTCTCGATCGCGGTCCAGGTGCCGACGGCCGTCTCGACCTGCACGCCGTCGACGAGGTCGCGGTCGGGCGTGACGAGCCCGGAGACGCCAGCGCCCGGCGCGGTGCCGGCCTCGCGGTAGTGCTGCAGCAGCTCCTCGGGCACGCCGCTCTCGCGTCCGACGGCCACGCGCTGCTCAAGCAGCCGCTCCGGATCCTTCAGCGACGCCGTCATGTGCGCGTGGTTGGGGTGCATCCACAGCTCGCAGCCCGCCGCGTCGACGACCGACTTGGCCTCGCCGTAGTGGTCGACGTGCGCATGGGTGCAGACGAGCAGGCGCGTGTCCTCGATGCGCTTGCCGATCTGGGCCAGGGCCTCGCAGAGCTGCTGGAACGAGTCTTTGCTGTGCAGGCCGCAGTCGAACAGCACGTGGCCGGCGCCGCCCGGACGATCGACGACCCAGGCGTTGCAGTGCGGAATCCCCGACCACGGAAGCGGCAGCCGCAGCCGCCAGAGTCCCGGGATGATCCGCTCCCCGCGGGGCTGCTGGCGTTCGGTCGCTGGCGACGGCATCGGCCGTCATCGTATTGACCGGCCGGGAGGGATCGCGGCCTTCCGATCGGCGGACTACGCTCGGCGGATGGGTGCAGAGCAGATCGCCGACGACCTCTGGGTGCTGCGCGGCGGCCCTGGCCACTGCAACGTGTACTTCCTGCGGTCTGGCGACGGCGTGGTGCTGTTCGACGCAGGCGCGCGCACGATGCGGCGCAAGATCGCTGCCGCGGCGGCGGAGCTGGGCGGACTCTCGGAGATCGTGCTCGGGCACGGCCATACCGACCACCGCGGCAGCGCCCCCGGCCTCGGCGTCCCGGTGCGCTGCCATGCGGATGCGGTCGACGAAGCGCAGGGGCGCGGCGGCTGGGAGTACTGGGACCCGAAGCTCAGCTTCCTTCCGCTGCCGCTGCGGATCGCGCACCGTGCGCTGCACCGCTTCGCCTGGGACGACGGGCCCGTGCAGATCGCCGGCACAGTCGCCGAGGGCGACGAGATCGCCGCCGGCTTCCGAGTGGTCCACCTCGCCGGCCACGCGCCTGGCCAGATCGCCTTGTGGCGCGAGGCCGATCGCGTCGCGCTCACCAGCGACGTCTTCTACGTGGTCGACATGTGGGGCCGGCCGACCCCGCCGCTGCCTCCGACCGAGGGGTACTCCCAGGACCCGGCGCTCGCAAAGGCGTCGATCCTGGCCTTGGCAGCGCTGGAGCCTGCCGTCTGCTGGGCCGGCCACGGCGCCGCCCTGCGCGCCGACCCCGTCGCGGGGACCGTGGCTGAGCAGCTACGTGCCGGAGCTAACGGAAAGTCACACAGGCAGTAGTCACTGACTGTTAGGGTCCGGCGCGCCCGTCGCCACCTGTCTTCCGCGCTGGCTCTCCCCAGTCGCGCGCCTCAAAGGCCCCAAGTCCCTATGTCCTATGTGTCCGTCGGTCGCAGCAGCGCCTGCGCCCTCTTCTTCGCGTCGCTCGCCTGCGCCGCAGGCCCGTCGGCAGTCGCTGCGGCACCTGCCGTCGGCGACCCGATCTACTCCGGTGGCCTGATCGGCTCCAAACTTGTCGACGTGTCGGCCGACGGCCGCTTCGTCCTCGTCGAGACGAGCGTCGCGGAGATCCCGATGTCGCTGGTCCTCGTCGAC
Organism: Actinomycetes bacterium; assembly: GCA_023429855.1. GTDB lineage: Bacteria > Actinomycetota > Thermoleophilia > Solirubrobacterales > Solirubrobacteraceae > JAGIBJ01. The sequence goes on along the minus strand of JAEZDB010000264.1, from coordinate 1,436 downwards.
CGCACCACGAAGGCGTCCGAGCCGGTCCTCTGGGACGACGCGCACGAGCGAGCCCTCGGCACGACCTCCCACTACCGCGGCCTCGACGTGAGCGACGACGGCAACCGGATCCTGATCGGCCGTTACGACCAGAGCCAGGGCGAGATCGACCGCCTGTTCGTCTACGACCGCTCGGCGCAGACCAACACGACGGTCAGCACGCTGCCGAACGGCGAACCGGTCTTCAAGCTGGCCGGCATCGCCCGGTTCCTCGACGGCGGCACCGGCGTGCTCTTCGGCGCCGTCGACGCCGCTGGCAAGGAGACCACCTACAAGCGCGCGACGCTCACCGGTCCGGCCGTCGCGTTCGCCGAAGGAACTCCGAACTCGGCGACGCGCCGCGGCGACGTCGTGACCTGGTCGCGCAACCTGCCGACGGCGGTCGCACCGACCGAGGGCCGTGGCCCGCTCTTCCCCACGACCCGTCCGGGCGGCGGCCTCACCGGCTACACCATCGAGGGCCAGGGCTCGAAGATCATCGACCAGACGAAGATCGTTGAGACGGCCGGCGCGCCCGAGCCGTACTGCATCGAGGGCGGCGTCACCTACGTTCGGGTCACGCCGGGCACGCCGCGGGTCGACGACTACGGGCACGCGATCACCGTCGGGCCGTCGTCGACCTTCGACGAGCGCTTTCCGAGCGGCCCGCGCACCGACGAGATCCGGCCGTTCGACACGAGCGAGGATGGTTCGCGCCAGCTCACCGGGCGCTACCGCTTGGGCTACACGCCGCTCCCCGTGCTCGAGATCACCCCTCCGCGCGGGACGGCGGGCCTCCCGGACCTACCGGAGCTCGCCAGCGCCCCCGACGTCTACACGTCGAACGCAAAGTTCTTCGCCCACGGGACCGGCATCGTGCGCGACGAGTACGAGGTGGCCACGAACGGCAGCCGCATCGCGGCCTATGGCGAGATCGGGGCCGGCACCGCACCTGAGGTCCGGGTCCCGGCCGCCGTGCCGGGTGCCAAACCCGACACGGCGACGGTTCAGCCCGACATCACATGGGCGCAGTGCAAGACTCTGACGCCGCCCGCGACCCGCCTCGGCGAGGTCGACCAGTACGCGAAGATCGCGCTCGCCAAACCGGCGACGACCGGGCGCTCGGCCGGCACGGTGAAGGTCACCCTGAATCCATCCGCCCAGGTCCGGACCGTGCCGCAGGTGACGCTGAAGGTCCAGACGCTCGGTTTCACCACGTGGAGCCGTACGGTGAAGGCCGACGAGACCGTGACGCTGCCGCGCCCCTACTGGCTGCTGCCGCAGACGCTCATCGCGCAGGTCGCTGTCGGTCGCGACCCGGAGACCGGCGCGCCGGCCACGCAGCGCCAAGCCAGCGTGAACTGGCAGGCCTACCGCTAGCCCACCCGCAACGCGGCCCGGGCGGCGTAGATCACGCC
>JAEZDB010000233.1 GCA_023429855.1 Actinomycetes bacterium | reverse complement strand
CTCCAGGACTCCTTGATTGTTGGGCTGGGGCGGCGGCTCGGGCGAATCGGGGAGTTTTGACCGCGATTAGACCCTCCAGGACTCCTTGATTGTTGGGCTGAGTCGACGGCTCGGGCGAATCGGGGAGTTTTGACCGCGATTAGACCCTCCAGGACTCCTTGATACCTGCGGGGCGGCTGTGCCTGGCCCATGCCGGGCGGCAGCCCGCATAGACTCGCGGGTATGAGCGAAGTCCAGACCGCCGCCCCGACGTTGAGTCCGCCCCTGAGCCTCACGCCGCCCGCTCCGGTGCCGGTCGTGCAGGAGTCGCAGGCCGAGGGGATGCTGCCCGTCGCCCCCGAGCGCCAGGCCGAGCTCAAGACGACCGCCGCCGCGTGGGTCGCCGAGCTCGAGCAGCTCACCCCGAACAGCCCCGAGCTGAGCAAGAAGATCGACGAGATCGGGCAGGTCGGCGCAGCCGAGCTGGCGTCGTCGTCGAACGTGACGAACCGGATGCTCGAGCGGCCGGCCTCGGCGCTTGCTGGCTCCTCCGGCAAGTCGGAGGTGGGCGCGCAGGCCAAGACCGCCAAGACGCTCAACGAGCTGCGCGTCACCGTCGTGGAGCTCACGCCGAACCGCGCCGACCTCGAGGGTAAGCCGGTCCGCAAGATCCTCGGGTTCATCCCGGGCGGCAACAAGATCCAGGCGTACTTCGACCGCTACAAGACGGCCCAGAGCCAGCTCGACGACATCACGAAGTCGCTGGCCGCCAGCCAGGACGAGCTCCGCAAGGACAACGCCGCGATCGAGCAGGAGCGTGCGAACCTCTGGAAGCTCATGGGCGACCTGACGGAGTACGCGATCCTGCTCGGCCAGCTCGACGACGCCCTCGACGCGCGCCTGGCGCAGCTCGACGTGAGCGACCCCGACCGCGCGAAGACGTTCCGCGCCGACGTGCAGTTCGCCGTGCGCCAGCGCCGCCAGGACCTGCTCACGCAGCTCGCCGTCGCGGCGCAGGGCTACCTCGCGATGGACATGGTCAAGCAGAACAACGTCGAGCTGATCAAGGGCGTCGAGCGCGCCCGCACCACGACGCTCTCGGCGCTGCGCACCGCGGTGATCGTGGCGGAGGCGCTCACGAACCAGAAGCTCGTGCTCAACCAGATCCAGGCGCTCAACACGACGACGTCTGATGTGATCGCCAACAACGCGGCGATGCTGCGCAGCCAGTCGGCGGCCATCCAGCAGCAGGCGGCCACGTCGACGATCGACATTCAGAAGCTCGAGCAGGCCTTCAACGACGTGTTCGCCACGATGGACTCGATCGACTCGTTCCGCGGCGAGGCCGTCAAGTCGATGCAGACGACGGTCACCGCGCTGGAGGGCCAGCTCGCAAAGGCGGCGCCCTACCTCGAGCGCTCCAACGCCACCGACAACAACGGATAGCGGGGCGGGCGCAGACCACACATGTGGAACCCGTTCTCCAAGGGCAACCGCGACGAGGAGCGCGCGCAGGCGCCCGTGCCGGCGCCGATCGAAGCGATCGTCGACCAGAAGCCGTTCGGCGAGCGGATGCAGCGCGAGTTGGAGAAGACGCGCCGCGAGGCTCGCCGCAACGGCAACCGCTTGCCCATCGCCGCCCTGCCGCAGCTTGGCAAGATCGAGGACGTGCTCCTGCCGCTGCTCGACCACCTCACGCGCAACCCGCCCAGCGTCGATGAGGAGATCGCCGTGCAGGGCATGGTCACCGACTACCTGCCGACGACGATCAACGCCTACACGGGGCTCAACCCGCAGTTCGCGCAGACCGCCCGCGCCGACGGCCGCACGCCCGGCGACGACCTGCTCGAGCAGCTCGTCATGCTGGAGGCTGCGGTCCACGAGCTGAGCCGCGCCGTGTACTCGCACGATGCCGAGCAGCTCCAGACGCAGGGCCGGTTCCTGCGTGCGAAGTTCGAACAGTCCGACCTGGCCCTCTGAGCATGCCGACCTCCATCAACCTGCAGCAGGGCGCCAACGCCAGCATCAGCCAGCTCATGCCGGTCGTCGGCACGATCGTCGTCGGCTTCGGGTGGCGCCTGATCGAGAGCAACGGCCCGGTGACCGAGCTGGTCCCGTCGGCGATCATCTGCGGCGCCGACGGCAAAGCGATCTCCGACGAGCACTTCGTGTTCTTCAACCAGCTCGCGTCGCCCGACGGCGAGGTCAAGTACGTCGACGGCGGCGACGAGGAGCAGATCGAGCTCGACCTCGCGTCGGTGCCGGAGAAGGTCGACAAGATCGCGTTCGTGGTCTACATCGACCCCGATCTGCGCAAGCCCGCGACCTACAGCTCGGTCCGCAGCGCGTACTTCCGCCTGACCGATCGCAGCGGCACCGAGCTCGTCCGCCACAACGTGGAGATCGCCTCTGGCAGCCAGTCGACGGCGCTGATCTTCGGCGAGGTCTACCGCCGCAAGGGCGAGTGGAAGGTGCGCGCGGTAGGGCAGGGGTACTCGACCGGGCTCAAGGGCGTGGCCGCCGACTTCGGCGTGGCGATCTAGATGGCGCTCGACCGCACGGCGTCGCGCGAGCACATCACGTATC
>JAEZDB010000225.1 GCA_023429855.1 Actinomycetes bacterium | reverse complement strand
GACCGTGCCGACGCTGATCGTCGGCGCGGGCATCGTCGGCCGGCAGCTCGAGCGCCGGATGCGCCAGCACCCCGAGCTCGGCTTCACGCCCGTTGGCTTCCTCGACGACGACCCCTCGCCCCTGGGCCAGCTCGACGCGGGGCGCCCGGCGATCGTCCTCGGCCCGACGGCCGCCCTGCCGGAGGTGGTGCAACGCAGTGGCGCCCGGCACGTCGTCTTCTCGTTCACGCGCGCCCCCGACTCCGAGGTCCTGCCGCTGCTGCGCGAATGCCAGCGCGAAGGTATCGACGTGTCGGTGATGCCGCGGCTCTTCGAAAACGTGAACGGTCGCGTCCGGGTTGAGCAGCTGGCGGGGCTTCCCCTGCTCGCCCTGCGCCAGACCAATCCGCGCAGCTGGCAGTTCTTCGTCAAACACGGCAGCGACCGGTTGCTGGCTGCAGTGCTGCTGCTCGTGCTCGCCCCCGTGATGGCCGCGATCGCGCTCGCCGTGCGCCTCAGCTCGCCGGGCAACGTCCTCTATTCACAGGAGCGCGTGGGCCGCGACGGCCGGCCGTTCAAGCTCCTGAAGTTCCGTTCGATGCGCCCCTCGTCGGGCGAGGTCGACTTCGCGGTGATCGAGCGCCTCGAGATCGCCGGCCTCGGTCCGGGCGGGATCGAAGGCGACGATCGCCGCACGCCCGTGGGTCGCTTTCTGCGGCGCAGCGGCCTCGACGAGCTCCCCCAGCTCGTCAACGTGCTGCGCGGGGAGATGTCGATCGTCGGCCCGCGGCCCGAGCGCCCCGAGTTTGCCGACCGGTTCGGCGAGCGCCTGCGCCGCTACGACGACCGTCACCTCGTCCGGGCCGGCATCACCGGCTGGGCGCAGGTCAACGGCCTGCGCGGGCAGACCTCGATCGCCGAGCGGATCGAGTGGGACAACTGGTACATCCAAAACTGGTCGCTCGGCCTGGATCTGCTGGCCGTCGCGCTGACCCCGCTCGCGATCCTGCGGACCCCGAGGGAAGAGGAGGCCGCCGGTGTCGCGACCGCAGCCACAGCCGAGTAGCCCTGGCGGCGGTGCTCGGCGGAGTGCGCCTCCGCTGCGCCACCCCGGTGCCGACGCCGCGCCCGCGCACGGTCCCGCGCCCGCGCACGGTCCCGCGCCACGCGTGGCTCGTCCTGCGTCCGATTCGCCGTCGCCCGAAGCCGCAGCCGGGCTCACCATCACCGCCGACGACGTCCGTCCGACCGAGCCACCCGCAGCCGGATCGGCGAACGAGTCCGGTGGCACGCTCGCCGTGCTGTGGCGCGGTGCGCTCGGCGTCGTCGGCGTCGTCGCGCTGCTCGTCTGGATCACGATGCCGGACTACCGCCAGCTGGCCGTTGCCGTGCTCGCGGCCGCGGTTACGGCCGGCGTCACCGTCGCCATGACCGACCGACGCGAAACCTCGCGGCGCACCGCGATGATCGGCCGTGAGCACGAGCTGCGCCTGCGCGAGCGGCAGCTCGTGCACGCCCAGCACGCGCTGGAGCGCGAGCGCTCGCGCGTGGCGCTGTTCCAGCGTGCGGCCGAGGGCCTGCGCGGCCAGCGTGAGATCGGTGCGATCGCGACCGCAGGCCTCGAGCTGATCACCACGGCGTCGGCCGCCGACTGCGGCGCCATTTACCTGCGCCCCGACGACCGCGACGAGTTCCAGCTCGCCGGCGTCCGCGGCATCGCGCCCGAGCGGGTCCCCCACCCCAACAAGTTCGCGACGCACAGCGCCGGTCGCGAGGCGCTGGGCGGCCTGCGCGCCATGGCGACGACCCACGGTCCGTCTGGGGCCATCCACGAGCTTGGGCACCGCATTCGCGTCGAGTCGTTCATCCCGATCGTCCGCCGCGGCCGCGCCATCGGCCTCGTGTGGACCGCGCGCACCGAGGGGCAGCCGTTCAGCGTGCCGGAGCTGGCGACCGCCGGCGGCATCGCCGACCTCGTCGCCGCTGAGATCACCGGCGCCAGCGCGCTGGCGCGCGCGATCGACGCCGCCCGCATCTCGCAGATCATGATCGAGCACGCCCCGGACCCCGTGGCGCTGTTCTCCGCGAGCGGCAAGGTCCTCGTGGAGAACCCGCCGATGGCGCTGCTGCGCGGCAAGGCGCTCGCCGTCGACGTGCCCGAGACGATGCGTCAGGGCGAGATCCGGGACGAGGTCGTCACTGACGCCGGCCGCCGCGTCCTCACCCGCTACGCCACGCCCGTGACCGACGGCGAAGGCCGCCCGATCGGCCGGCTCGTCGCCCTGCGCGACGTGACCGCCGAGCGCGAGGCCGACCGCCTCAAGGACGAGTTCTTCGCGCTCGTCTCCCACGAGCTGCGGACGCCGCTGACGTCGATGCTCGGCTACCTGGAGCTCGTCCGCGACGAAGAGCTCTCCGAGGACGGCCTCGAGTTCGTCGACGTGATCGAGCGCAACGCCCACCGCCTGCAGCGCGTCGTCGGCGACCTGCTGTTCGTCGCCCGCTTCGAGGCCGGCCACATCCCGATCCTCGAAGGCCCGCTCGACGTCCGCACCCTCTGCGACGAAGCGATCGCCGCGGCATTGCCGGCCGCCGACCGCTCCAACGTGCAGCTGCACCTCGACGCTGACCGCACCGCGTTCCTCGACGCCGACCGCGACCGCCTCGGCCAGACCCTCGACAACCTGATCAACAACGCGATCAAGTTCACCCCCGAAGGCGGCGACGTGACCCTGCGCCTGCGCGACCGCGGCGACTCCGTTGTCGTCGAGGTCGAAGACTCCGGCGAGGGCATCGACCCCGACGAGATCGACAACATCTTCAAGCGCTTCTACCGCTCGGGCCGCGTCGTGCGCCGCGCCGTCCCGGGTGCCGGCCTCGGCCTGACCATCGTGCGCTCGATCGTCGAAGCGCACGGCGGCACCGTGCGCGTCACCTCGCGCCTCGGCCGCGGCTCGACGTTCACCGTCACCCTCCCCCGCGAGCGCGACCGCGCAAACGCAGGCGTGCCGGTCTACGACGCCGTCCAAGCAGCAGAGCCTCCGCAAGCGGCGTAGTCCTCGGGCGAAACGCCGGCGGGGCGGCAGGGCGAGGGCAGCTCCTCCGGCTCATTCCTCCCTGCGCCCTGCGGGCTTGGGCATCAAACTTCGCCTCCGGAGCTGCCCTCGCCCTGCCGCGCTCAACGCGTCTGCCGCTCAAATCTCGCCGGCGTGCGTTCGGGGGGGTCATATCTCGCCACTCAGCGTCGCCTGGAGCGTCATATCCCGCGACTCAGTGCCGCTGGGGAGACGGACCGTGGTCCACTGCTCTCTAGCGA
>JAEZDB010000197.1 GCA_023429855.1 Actinomycetes bacterium | reverse complement strand
CTCGTGGGCTCGGAGATGTGTATATGAGACTGCTGTGGGAGGAGCTGGCCGCGCCGCTTGCGGCGCTCGCCGAGCAGCGCGGGCTGCAGCAGGAGCTGGCCGCGCTGAAGGCCACCCGCGTGCTCGCCCGCGACGGCATCAAGGCGCTCGTGCTCAAGGGCGCGGGGCTCGCCAAGCGCCTCTACGGCGACCCGGCGCTGCGCGACCCGTCGACCGACGTCGACGTGCTCGTGGCCGCCAGCAACCTGCCGCGCGCCGGCGAGCTGCTGCGCGAGCACAGCTGGACCGACACCCTCGAGGCCATCACCCAAGGCGACCTGCCCGAACTCCACTTCGCCTTCCTCGGCCCCACCGGCATGCCGCCCGTCGAGCTGCACTGGCGGATGCAGTGGTACGACCGCTTCGCCCACACCGACCACCTCCTCGCCCGCGCCGAGAAGGTCGACGGCATCCTGCGGCCCGCCGCCGAGGACCTCCCCCACCTCATGCTGCTCTTCTGGCTCCGCGACGGCTTCCACCGGCTGCGGCTCGCGGCCGACTTCGCGGCGGCGGCTGACGCCTGCGGCGGCGACGTGGCCGTGCCGGCAATCGACGCCCTCGCCGGGCCGCTCGCGACGGCGCAGGCTGCGGCGTCGGCGGTGTTTGGCAGTGGCGATACGGCTGCTTGCGTCGCCGCCGCCGGTCAGCGAATTCGCGTCGCCGAGCGCATCGCCCTCTCCGACGCCAAGTGCTCGCCACGTCTGGCCTACACGCAGTACACGCTGCTCGACCTGCTTGCCGGCCGGGGCGACCAGTGGCGCGAGTCGCTCGGCAAGCGCTGGTTCCGCAACGGCGATTCTCTCGCGGTCGAGCACCCCGGGCTCTCGCCGTGGCTCGCACCCGTCGCACGCGCGGTGTCGTTCACGCGCACGGCTGCGGGGTCGGCGCGGCTGCTGCTGCGGCGCTGAGGACTAGTGCCCCGTCGCGCCACCGACTTCGGCGGATCGAAAGCAGAAGCCAGCGGGTCTAGAGCGGAAGCCAAGGTTCGGCTCGGCTCCCTCGACTCTCTACGGGCCGCTGGCACACCGAAAGAGCGCTCTAGCCCGCCTGATTGCGGAGCTTCTGGACTTCTCGCGCAACGACGGTCAGCGCGATCATCACCTCAGGCAGGCGCGGGACGAGCGTCTGCGCAACCTCGTCAAACGAAACAGCCGCGGCCTGGCCCTCGACCACACCCTGGAGGTGTGTCGGCGACAGCGTGAACATCTCCGTCGTGATTGTGGCCAGCGTCTCCACGGCTTCGTCGAACGTGTCCCCAGGTCCATCACGGCTCATCATCGGAACCTATCGATGAGGCCGCAACGACCCAAGCTCCCGGATGCGACCGCGCGCCGTATCCCGAGGTTTGAATGACGCCAAGAGCTGGCGCGCACCGGCGGCCTGCAGGTTAGCTGCGACTCGCCGCCGGCTTGCGCGGAAAGCCCTTGGCCTTCTCCGTGTACGAGCTGTAGTACCCGTAGTTTCGGGCAGCTGCGTCGCCGTTGACGATCTGGCCGATTACGGGCGCGTCGACTGCGGTGAGGATCTCCCGCAGGCGCTTAAGCGAACCGCGACGGACCTTGCCGAGGCGGGAGACGATCAGGACGCCGTCGACCTCGTCGGAGATCGCGACGGCGTCGGCAACGACGGTCGCGGGCGGCGTATCGATGAGGACGATGTCGTAGCGCTCGCGCAGCGCGGCGAAGGTCGTCTTCGTGGCGTCGCCCTCGAGCAGCGCGACGGGGCTCGGCGGCACGAGGCCGGCTGGAAGCACGTCGACCTTGGTCGCCTCGGCCGTCACATCGTCGGCGACGGTCACCGTCTGAATGGTCTCGTCGAGGCTCGCGAGGCCGGCGAGAACCTCCGAGAAGCCGGAGCCGGCGATCTCAAGGCGCGTGCTGATCACGGGGCGGCGCAGGTCGCCTTCGATCACGAGCACCTTGCTCGATGCGAGCGCCGCGGCAATCGCCAGGTTCCACGCGACGGTGCTCTTGCCTTCGCCTTCGAGCGCCGACGTAACGACGAGCGTCTTCACGCGGCCGCCGACGTGGAGGTAGCGCAGGTTGGTCCGCGCGAGCGAGAGCGCTTCGAGCGCCGCCGGCTCGGGCACCTTGCGGCCGCTCTCCTTGAGTGTGCCGGTCTGCGGAACGAGGCCGACGACCGGCAGGTTCCAGATCTCAGCGAGCTCGGCGGTGTCGCGCACGCGGTCGTCGAGGCGGGCGCGGAGCAGCGCGATGCCGCAGCCGAGCACGAAGCCGGCGACGAGGCCGAGAAGCGCGTCGCGACCCGGTTTGGGGGCGACCTGCTCAGTTGGCAGGCGCGCGCCCTGCACGACGGTGACGTTGCCGTCGGAGAGGGCGCCGACGACTCCGACTTGGTCAAGCCTCTGTTTGAGGGTCTGCCCCACCGCGCCGAACCGTTCGTCCTCGCTCAGATTGTCGTACTGCGCGCGCACCTGCGACTTGGCCTTGTCCAACTTGTCCCGAGCTGTCACCTGGCGCTGCTCGATGAACGCCTCGGTCATCGCGTTGCTCATGAGCTGCGCGCGGCGAGGCGAAGTACTCCGAGCGACAATCTTGATCACGCTCGTGTCGCGCTTGGACGTCACCTCGATCGCCCCAGCGATCTCAGCCGAGCCGATGTCGCTGCCAGCCTTGGACAGCGCCCGCGTCGCGCGGTCTCGCACGTTCGGCAAGTTGAACAGCTCGACTGCCGCGGCGGTCGCCCGGTCGGGGTCCGTGTCGCTGATCTGCACGTCCTGCGCAAGGAAGATGCTGATCAGGTCAATCGTGCCGACCTCAATCGTGGTCGTCGCTTCGTACTGCTTGGCGCGGGTCTGGGAAACGGCGAACGCGGTTACGGCGGCGACGACGGCGCAGAGGGCGATCAGCCACCACTGTTCGAGGACCCGGCGGGCGACTCGCTTGGCGGCGAGGTCCGCAGCGCCCTGGTCGGGCGCCCAGGGGGCTACGGGTTCAGACAAGGTCGGCTTTCAAAGAGTCGGACGAGGGGGACGGCCAGCTTGCCGCACAAGCGCGCGAGCGGCAAGAACTGTTTGACGCCGCATCGTACGGCCTCGGCGCCTGCTTCCCCCGCGTTCGGCGTTGTAGCCGGGTTCTTGAGGCGTGCAGCGCTGGCGCCAGCTGAGGGTCGCCCGGTAGGTTGGCAGGCAGCCTGTGACCGCCTCCCCGCTCCTCGACATCAGCGTCCCGCTCAACGCCGACCTCCCCGTGTGGACAGGCAGCCCCGGCACCTCGCGCCGCGCAATCCTCTCGCGCGCCGCGGGTGACGACGCCAATGCCACCGAGCTGACGATGGACGTGCACTGCGGCACCCATATCGACGCGCCGCGGCACTTCATCGACGACGGCGACACACTCGAAGCCGTCGCACTCGACCGCATCAACGGTGCCACGTTCGTCGCCCAGATCGGCCCGTCGCTCGACATCGGCCCGGCCGATCTCGACGCCGCCGAGATTCCAGACGGCGCAAAGCGACTGCTGCTCAAGACGAGCAACTCCGAGATCGACGACCTCTACTCCACCCCCTTCCGCACCGACTACGCCGCGCTCAGCCCGGCCGGCGCCGAATGGGTTCGTGACCGCGGGATCGACGTGATCGGGATCGACTACCTCTCGATCCAGCGCTTCCACGACCCGCCTGACGCGCACGTGACGATCCTCGGCGCGGGGATCATCATCGTCGAGGGGCTGCGTCTCACACACGCGGCGCCTGGCTGGCACGACATGATCTGCATGCCCATTCTGCTCGACGGCGCGGAGGCTGCTCCGGCCCGCGTCGCCCTCCGACCTCTCCAGCAAGGAACCCCCGAACATGGCTGACCCGCGGATCGTGGCCTTCGTGCCCATGCGCCATTCCAGCGAACGCGTGAAGGGCAAGAACTACCGCCCGCTCGGCGGCAAGCCGCTCTACCACCACATCGTGCAGTCGCTGCTGGACTGCCCGCTGATCGACGAGGTCGTGATCGACACCGATTCGGACTTCATCGCGGAAGACGCGATCGCTGCGTTCCCCGAGGGCCTGCGTGTGATCCCGCGTCCGGAGCATCTTTACGGCGGCGACACGCCGATGAACGACATCCTGCTTCACGACGTGACGCAGGCCCCCGCCGACTACTACGTGCAGACGCATTCGACGAACCCGCTGCTCACGGTCGAGTCCATCACGACGGCGATCCAGTCGTTCCTCGACCAGCGCGACACCTACGACTCGCTGTTTACCGTCACGCCGCGGCAGACGCGCCTGTGGTGGCCCGACGGCACCGCGGTCAACCACGACCCCGCCGTCTTGCTCCGCACGCAGGACCTCCCGCCGGTCATGGAGGAGAACTCCTGCCTCTACGTCTTCACCAAGGAGACGCTCGAGCAGCGCGGCAACCGCATCGGCGAGAAGCCGCTCCTCTACCCCCTCGAGCCGGCTGAGGCGTGGGACATCGACGAGGAGATCGACTGGACCGTCGTCGAAGCGCTCTACGCGGCGCGGGAGACGGTGGCATGAGCGGCGCCGGTGCAGGCCTGCGCGTCCTCGTGACGTGCCGCCAGATGCAGAACTGCTGGTCGTACTTCGAGCAGCAGTTCGCCGACCTCGGCATCGCCGTGGATCAGCCCGAGATCGTGCAGCAGCCCTCGGAGGAGGAGCTGATCGAGATCATCGGCCAGTACGACGGCATGATCGCCGGCGACGACCCCCTCACCCGCGAGGTGCTCGGCCACGCGAAGAAGCTGAAGATCCTCTCGAAGTGGGGCGTCGGCACCGACGGCATCGACAAGGTCGCCGCGGCCGAGCTCGGCATCCCGGTCACCAACACGCCGAACGTGTTCGGCGACGAGGTCGCCGACGTGGCCATGGGCTACGTGACGATGCTGGCCCGCCAGTTCCACCGGATCCACAACTCGGTCGCCGAGGGCGGCTGGTGGAAGTGGGAAGGCCAGAGCATCTCCGGCCTCGACGCCGGCATCATCGGCTTCGGCAGCATCGGCCAAGCGACGGCCCGTCGCTGCCTGGGCTTCGGCATGAACGTGCACGCCTACGACGTGACGCCCGAGGCTGAGGCCGCCGCACAGGAGCTGGGCGTGGCCTACGAACCACTGGAGACAGTGTTCGCGAACGCGGACTATCTGATCCTTTGTGCGCCGCTGGTGCCCGCGACAAAGCACATCGTCAACGCCGACACGCTGGCGTTGATGCGCAAGGGCTCGCGCCTGGTGAACGTGTCGCGCGGTCCGCTTGTCGACGAGCCCGCGCTCATTGCGGCACTCGAGTCGGGCCACCTCGCAGCTGCGGGTCTCGACGTGTTCGAGGTCGAACCGCTTCCGGCCGATAGCCCGCTGCGCAAGTTCGAGCAGAACGTCTACGGCTCCCACAACGGGTCCAACACCGCTGAGGGCAGCCTGCGCGCCAGCTACAAGGCGGTCGACAATCTCCTCTCGGGTCTCGGCCTCCAGTGACCCGCGTCGCCGTCGTCACGGGTGTCGCGCGCGGCATCGGCGCGGCGACGGCTGCGCTTCTCCGCGAGCTGGGCTGGGAGGTTGTCGGCATCGACCGCGCTGCGCCGCCCGAGCCCGGCGCGTGGCATCAGGTCGACCTGGCTGATCCCGCAGCGCTACTCGCGGTCCTCGGCGGATTGGAGCGCATCGACGGCCTCGTAAACAACGCCGCGCTGCAGCACGAGACCTCGTTGCTAGAGACAACCGTCGAGCAGTGGGACGCCGTGCAGGCCGTCAACGCCCGCGCACCATTCGTGGCGATCCAGGCCTGCGCCGAACGGCTCGGCGCCGTTGGGGGCGCGGTGGTGAACATCGCGTCGGTGCATGGGCTCGCGACCTCGGCCAATGTCGCGCCGTATGCGGCCAGCAAGGGCTCGCTGCTCGCGCTTACGCGCGCGGCGGCTGTTGAGCTTGGCGGGTTGGGTGTTCGCGTGAACGCTGTAGCTCCTGGCGCCGTAGACACGCCGGCGTTGCGCGACGGATTCGCCCGTCAGGTGACCGGCGATGCCGAGCGGGTGCTCGCCGAGCGGACGCCGCTCGGGCGTTTCGCCGAACCGCGCGAGATCGCCGAGGCCGTGGCGTTCCTGCTCGACGGGACGAAGTCCGGGTTCATGACCGGCGAGACGCTCACGATCGACGGCGGCGTGATGGCGCGGCTGTCGAGCGAATAGGCTCCGCCGGTCGTTCCGCCTGCGGAGCGGTCCCGTTGCGTGAGCGCTACTGGTCGCTACGCGATCGGCGCAACTGCGAGACCGCGCGTTCCCTACCGGATGAGCCGGACCCAACACGACGACGCTGCCAACCACTAGCTCTCGCATTTCCCGAGCCCCCGAATAGCCGGATCGCTGTTGGATTGATTCCGTCGTTCGGCCGCCCAAGGAGGCTTAGCATCGTGGCAATGGCGAACGGAGAAGAGATTGGGAGCGGCGACGAGGCGGCAAAGCCGGACCACTCCCAGATCCTCGACCGCCTTCAGTGGGCTGAAGAGCGTCTCCAAGAACTCGGGCGCGTAAACCTGCACCACGCCGATGCTGTCGGCGATCCTCTCCGTGCGAGAGAACTCGAAGAGCGTCAGCGCCAGGCGACTTACCTTGCTCTTGAGGTCGTGCACAACTCACGTGCCGCGCTAGACAATCTCGTCTGGGCACTCGTCCAGCTCAACGGCAGGACGCCTGGAGGAGGGAACAACTATCCGGTGTTCAGCGAGGACACCAACATTACCGAGGAGTTCATCTTCGACCGGCATCTGCACGGCGTCGCATGCGAGCACCAACAGATCATCCGCAGCACGCAGCCCTACGCTTGGCGTGGGGGAGCCGAGACGTCTCCGCTCCGGAGGCTGAACCAGCTATGGAACTGGGACAAACATCGGCTCCTCAACGTCGTCAAGACAAAGGTCGGTTCCATCGACCTGAAGCTGGGATCCATCGAGAGCTTTGGCCTCGTTTACGCGGGCTACCCGAACGGGTGGCTGATTCAGGACTTGCGCACAGTCCTAGCAGCCGCCTTGGTCATCGTGAACGGGTTCGAACCGGCGTTCCGGGGGCATACCGTCGACTTTGAACTCACCCCGGAGACGCTCGACGTAGAAGGGCGGGCGCTCTGGCTCCGCGATCCGATCGGTCTAGCTACTCGTGACTGGCGGATCTTCCAAGACTGGCTGGCGACCTCGTTCGAGATCGCTCGGCCCGATGATCCGCGGCCGGAGTTTGCTATTCACGCATTCAGCAGGGCGATCGATCTGAAACGCCGTCTTCCGACGTATGAGCTAACGCTAGATCCAATCGTCGAGCACATGAGCACGTGGTTGGCGACCTATTGGGACCAAGAAATTGAGCCTTGGACCAACCCAACCAACGCCAAGTCAGGGCAGCACTAGCGGTTAGGCGCTGCGGTGGGTCCGACAGCCTCAGTCGCTCAGCTCCGCCGCGTCGAGAGGAGCGTCGTAGTCGATTGCGTGATGCTCGGCCGTCAGTTCCGGCGGCTTAGTAACCCTCGAGTGCTCGGGATAGTAGAAGCGGCGCTTGAGCAGCGACGAAACCGGACCTTGCTGCGCAAAGCCCTGATACGTACCCAGGAACTGGGCTACGCGAAACTTGCCGACGCTGAGGTAGAAGATCGGGCCGTGGCCTGCCTTCCGCACGGCGTTCCAGTCTGCGAGGACGTTGACGACGGCGAGGCGTGCCGCATCGCGCAGGGGCATACGTTGGTCGTCGTAGATCTGCTTGTGGGCGATCGCTTCACGGCGATAGCGGTTGACCACCTGAGAGAAGTGCTCCTCGTGCACGTGCACCACGGGCGCCTCGGCGACATACGCGAGAACGTGCCCCGCCTCGATCGCACGTTTGCCCCAATCAAGGTCTTCAAGGCCGGTCAGGTACTCGTCGTACCTGATCTCTTCCCAAACCGAGCGTCTCACCGCGGAGTTGGCGTTGTTGCAGAACGGGTGGCGCTGACGCGTAACTGACGAATCCGGGAACCACGTCTCGAAGAGGCGCTGCTCTGAGAAGCGGACGTTAGGCGGGCCGGTCTGGCGCCCGTACGAGAGCGCGATGTCGGGCGACTCAAACGGCGCAACCATTTCATCGATCCACGTGTCGTAGACCGGATAGCAGTGGGCGCTGATGAAGATTCCGACCTCGGCGGCGCAGGCCTCCATGCCGACGTTGCAGGCGCGGCCGAAGGAGAAGTCCTCCGGAGCGATGTGCACCACCTTAGTCGGGAAGGCCGAGGCAATCGACAGCGTTGCATCGGTCGAGCCGGAGTCGACGACGATGATCTCGTCGGGGCGGCGGCGCTGCCGCATCAGACCGGTCAACAGACGGCCGATGTGCGCTTCCTCGTTGCGGCAGCGAATGATGACGGCGACGGTCACGAGCCGTCGATTCTAAACCCTCGCCAGCTCGCGCAACGTGGCTTGCGACGCACTGGCCCTAAGTGCGGTGTGTCGCCTGGACGGGTGGCGCCGATCTCTATCCTTGCCTAATGCCCGCACAGCCTGGTGAGACCAAAGGGACCAAAGCCGCTTTTGGCCGTCGCCGCCCGTACCAGCTGAAGGCCCGCCAGAACTTCTATCGGGCGGTGCGCGTGGCCGGCGCGCGGTTCCAGAAGGCGTTCCCGGACTACTACGAGTTCATTCCAGCCGTACGAGACGCCAAGGAGTTTGCAGACCTGTCGGCGCGCGTGACGTGCTACCTGGGTGATGCCGGCGTACCTCTGTACCTCGAGGGCCCTCGCTTTCCGATCGAGCCCAGTGCTGTCCCGCATATGGATCCGGCTCTGGTCCGCGATCCCGGCTGGACCGATCAGCGTCCAGAGGGCACTGGCCACCTCGTAGTTCACAAGCTCACGCCCGCGACGATGGCGCGTCTTCTGACCAACAAGGGCCCCAGCACGCTAGTCGACGGCAACGTCTACACCCGCTCTGAAGAGATGTACTTCGAACTGCGGAACAGCACGACCTGGCCGAAGTACGACCCGATCGAGATCGGGCTGAAGCGGCTCCGGGAGCTCGGCGGTCCCGGCAGTTCGGCGTTCATCCTCGCCACTGGACCGTCGGCCCTCACGGTTGACCTCGCGAAGGTCGAGGCCGACGTGCGCATCACGTGCAACTCCGCCGTGCGCGATCTGGATCGCATCAAGGAGTTCCGGCCCAACATCATCTGCTTCACCGACCCGGTGTTCCACTTCGGCCCCAGCCGGTACGCCGCTGGTTTCCGCCGCGACGCCGTGCGCGCCGCGGAGGAAGTCGACGCGCTAGTGGTCTGTGGCCACGCGTTTGCCGGGCCACTTCTCGGCCTAGAACCGGCGCTCAAAGAGCGGCTCGTGGTTCTGCCGTACCAGCATGGAGGCCCGTGGCGGTGGCCCACCGACCAGAACCCCACGGTGCGCCAGGGCAACAACGTCATGACCACTCTGATGCTGCCCCTCGCTCAGCTCTTGGCCGACGACATCTCCATTGCGGGCGCCGACGGACGCCAGCCCACCGAGAACTACTTCTGGAAGCACAACCCCCAGCTGCAGTACTCAGACGAGCTCATGCAGACCGTGTTCGACGCCCACCCCTGGTTCTTCCGAGACCGCGTCTACTCCGACTACTACGAAGAGTTCTGCGAGATCCTTGAGGCACTCATCCAGGTGGGAGAGAGGGCTGGCAAGACCGTCCGCGCCGCAGCGCCGAGTTGGATCCCGGCGCTCACCGCCCGGGGCGCCCCAGCTCCAGGAAACTGAACCGGGGACCGACGCGTGCCGGTGCACGTGGATTGTCACGCGCGACCTCGGCCTGTAGCCTGACTTGAGTTGAGATCGCCCCTTAGAATGCTCAGCCCGCGCAGCCGGCTCGACGCCGCCTTGATCCTTTTCGGAGTTGCTGCGGTGCCATTGTCGATAGTGATCCTTGCCGCTACCCACGCCGAGCCATCGGCTTCTGATCGTGGCGGGGCACTCCCCACAGCCACGCAACGGGTCGAGGCGCTGCCGTCGTCGTCGCCGGCAGACGAAGTCGAGGCGGTCCAAGCTAAAGCACGGCCTCGCGTCACCGTTCCGCGCCCGAACGGTCGGCCCACACGCGTACTGCTCGTCGGCGACTCTCTACGCGACGGGTACGCAGCGATCAAGTACTCCCAGAGTTGGGGGCCAACCCTCATCCGCCAACTCAATCAGCGACATCCCACGGTCGAAGAGAAGCCCACCGCGATGCGAGGCGGCCGGAGACGCGCGCGCTCGGTAGTCGCGCTCCCGAAGGGCGCCGATCTCACAATCGTTGAGATGGGCACGAACGATTACGGCATGACTCCAATTGAGGCTTTCACCCGCGACTACGCTCGCTTGATCAGGCTTGTGCGCAGCGCGTCGCCCAACACTAAGCTCTTGTGCCTAAGTATCTGGCAAGACTGGCGGCTGAGGAGCGGTCGAGACCGACCTACTGGCGTCGGACCATCGATCTACAACGATGCGATCCGTCGGCTCTGCAAGGGTGGCCGCTACGTCTTTATTTCGGACATCTTCAACGTTCGGTCGTACCGCGGGCCGTCCGGAGTGAAGACATTCTTCCTCGGTAAACGCTCGGACGAATTCCACCCGAACAACGACGGACATGCAGCGATCGCTCGAGCGGTTGCGGCACAGCTGAAGTAGCCCACCGCCTCAACAGAAGCACACTGCGCTGAGTCTCACGGTCGCGCCTGGGCGTAGGCGTTGAAAATCCGACCCTTAGTCGCGCATCGGCGCACGCGGCGGGCGAGCGAAGCTTTCTCCATGCGAATCGGACTGCACCGCCCGATGCTTAGCACCCGGCGGCGCGGACCAGCTCCCGATGACCGCGGATTCAGCGGCTAGCAGCAGGATGAACAAGGTCAAGACGTCAAGGGCATACGGGGCCGGCATGGATTCGGTGATTCCGGTCAGGAGGATGGCGAAGATTCCCCAGCCAAGCGCTGGACCGGGCCCAGGCGCGGTCCGCAGGCGACCGAAAGCGAGATATGCCGCAGCGACCATCGCTGCAAGCCCTACGTACCCGATGTCAAGAACCATCTGTAGGTACACGTCATGAGCAGTAAACGTGCCTTCCTGGTTGCCAAACACGAACGCGTAGTACGGGCTAGCGCCCGACGTCACCTGGCCATTGGCGCCGTATCCGATCAAATGAATCGGGTCGACCTTGCTCAGAGTGTTTTCCCAGATCGCTTGCCAGATGAACGAACGCCCTGTACCAGTCGCAAAATCGTTACCGTTGCGACTCAACGACTGCGACAGCTGACTATTCGCAAAAGCGCCTAGCGCCGCGACAGTTATAAGAGGCGACAGGGGCAGGAGCAGGGCGAAGCCTTTGGCACCCTTCAGGCGCGGAGTCACGAGCGCCAAGATAAGGAGGAAGATCGCGAAGAGGACAGCCGTCCGAGAGTCGGTCAGTACGGCGGAGACAAGGCACGCGAGGCCCAGCGAGAGGTGGCCGATCCGCACCCACCCTTTCGTCTGCCGAACCATGACACCCGCCACGATGATCCCGACCGCAGCAGTCGCCCCCATCGCGTTGACGCCACCGGTCAGCGGCAGCTGAACACGGACGGCGCCGCCGAACCCGATCGCGTTGAGGATACTTGCGGGGGTCCCAGCGGCGATGCTCGTCGACTGAGGAATGACGATCAGCGGAAGACGATCCCCGATCGCATAAGCCGCGATATTGGCGACCGCAAAGAGCCCCGGCGCCACTGCCAATGCCATTAGACGCCTCCGTCTATCTGCCTCATCAGCCGCCGAGGTGAACAGCTTCACACCGAAAGCCGCGACAGCAACGATGGTGCTGCCAGTGATCACTGCACTCGCTAGAGATCCCCAGGCCTCGGCTGAGGCTCCTCTGAACAGCGCGATGACCAGCAGGCCAACATATGCGCTCAATACGTACAAGCTGAGGCGATCGACGCGCCTCCGAGCGTCCATGAATGCCAGCGCGACCACAAACGGCGCAAGGGCTACGACCTTGAACGCAGAGTTTGGAAGCACATTCGGGGCGCTGACGATGATCAGGCTAAACGCCGCAACGCCCTCGATCAAACGGAGGGGGTGGCCTGCGATGACGATCGCGATGCGGAATGCCGCCCAGGCCACAAAAGGGATTGCGAGACCGATCGCGGCAAGCTTGGGGCCAGCTACGGCTACGAGGACGCCGAACGCGCCAGCAAGCGCGACCGCCCCGACGGGTAGAGCGATGTCGCGGGGCGTTGTTGGCATCTGCCGGATAGTACGTCAGACCAGACGCTGAATCGAGTCATCGACGCGCCGAGCGAGATTACCGAAGCCGGCCTTGGTGAAGTGCACGTTGTCTACGGTGTAGCGCTGGACCTCCGGCAGAGTCCATTCGCGGAGGTCAATGACGTGGTCGAGGGCGCCCGCAACGATCTCGTCGAGCGCCTCTACGGTGACGTCGATATCCGCCGGGCGAGCCTTCCAGTTGCCGTCCCAACCTGGGACGAACCGATTGGAAGTGACCCAGACGAGGTTCGAGATCCCCGCCAGTTCCTCAGCTAGCCTGCGGGTGAATTCCGGGCTAAACAGCGTGGTGGTTGCCTCGCCCAAGTACGGGACCCCGGTGGGGTGAGCGTGGTGCTCAGCGTTGGCCCGGAACACTTCGTCAAAGCGTGGGAAGCCGGCCTTGGCCTGCTTGACTTTCGCGATGTTCGACGGCGGACGCGGCGAGAACTCGACGATTCCGCACTCCATCACGATCGCGTCGTACTTGGCGCGATCGACCGTGTCGAGGTGGTTGAGGAAGTCGACGATCGTCGTGTGGCTGTAGGGGCAGACCACGTGGTCGACGAGATAGCGCCGCTGCAGCCAGTCGACATGCGAGCCATAGTGGTGCTTCACCCGAGCCATGTTGGCCGTGGAGACGTTCATCCCGCGCGAATCGGTGTAGACCAACAGCCGCGGTCTAGCACGATTCTTGATCTTCCAAGACGCGTCGAAAGCTCGGAATGCTGAGTCGAGTACGCGTTGCTTAGCGCCCATGGCTCCCCTTCGCCTTTCCGAGCCGCATCGCGCCGGAGATTAGATCATCTGGACGATCCGCCGCGAGGAATTGCCCGCGAACCCGAGCGCCCGCATTCGCGGTCAGTAGCCTTTGCGGCTCTCCTCGCCTGCATCATGCCTAGCCCCGGAACACCGACTACTCGATGAGCACTTCGCCGAATCCCGCTTTCCCGGAGCAGCCGCGAGGACGCGGACTCCAAGAGCGCGCGACGGTGATCGCGGCCGCCCACCGCGTCATCAGTTGGCTTCGGGCCCTGTTGCTGCTCCGGATTCGGGGGGTAGGCCACGGCGCGTTCCCAGGCTTTCGCGGTCGTCGGCCTCAGCTGCACGTCGCGGGCACGATGGACGTGGGCGACAGGTTCACGATTCGTGCAGACCAGTTCCCCGTTCAGATCACGGTCCGGCCGCGAGGCCAACTCAAGATCGGCGACCGGGTGTTCATGAACCAAGGCACCAATCTTCTGGCCGCCTCGTCGGTAACGATTGGTGACGACTGCCAGATCGGAGACCTAGCTGCCATTCGGGATACCGACACGCATCAGGTCGAGCCTGGCGTCGAGGCCAAGGTCCAACCCGTCACGATCGGCCGCAATGTGTGGATCGGTCGCGGCGCGCTGATCATGCCAGGAGTGACCATCGGCGATCACTCAGTAGTCGCCGCCGGCTCGGTCGTCACGTCCGACGTGCCCGAGCGCACCGTGGTAGCGGGAGTACCCGCGAAGACCGTAC
>JAEZDB010000149.1 GCA_023429855.1 Actinomycetes bacterium | reverse complement strand
CCGCAGCAACGCTGCGGGGTTCCCGCGGCGCGATCTCGCTGGTGTGCCGGGCAGCGGCGCGGCGCACGCCGGCGACGGCGGCGACCACCGAGAGGAAGGCCATCGCGGCGGCCACGATGCTCCAGGGCAGCGGGAGCAGCAGGCAGGGGATGAGCAGCAGCAGAGCGGCGATCACGCCCCACCCGACGGCGCCGTCGCGCACGTCATCAGCGGTCCACGGCGGAGTGGCCTTGGCATCTTGGATCCCGATCCAGAGCCCGAGGACGCCGAAGACCGCAAGCAGGAAGACGGCGACGGCACGGCTGACCTCGAGCCCGAGCGCATCGAGTCCGGCGATCGCGAAGCTGATGAACAGCATCGCCAGCCAGACGCGGACGAGCACGAGAGTCGTTCGGCGGAGGGCAACCACGAGCGCACCGTAGCGGACGCCCCAGTGCCCGATCACGCGGAAGCGGACGCCGGACGATCAGACCCGAACGCGCCCGGCGGTTCCGAGCATGCGGTGGTGCAGCACGTCGGCGGCGTCGCGGCCCTGCCGGATGCACAGCGGGACGCTGGTGCCGCGGTAGGCGGCACCGGCCAGCACGAGTCGCGGGAACGCGGAGATCAGCTCGCCCTCCAGTGCTGCGACGCGGTCGAGGTGCCCGGGCGCGTACTGCGGCAGGCCGCCACTCACGCGGTGCACGCGGCTCGCCAGCGGTGTCGCGCCGGCGGGCAGGCCGAGCACGGTCGCCAGCTCGCTGTGGATCGCGGCGACGAGGGCGTCGTCGCCCATCGCCTCGAACCGGCGGTCGTCGATCCGGCCGGTCGAGCACTTGATCACGGCGGCGTCTGCGTATGGCGCGTCCTGATCGCGCGGGCGCTCGGGCCACTTCTGGTCGAGGAACGTGCACGCCGTCATGAGCGTGCCTTCGCCACGGGGCACGAGGAACCCCGTGCCCTCGGGGATCCCGGTGAGCTTGGCCGGGTCGTAGGCGAGCGCGATCTGCGCAACCGACGCGTAGGTGAGGTCCTCAAGCGCACCAACGGTGTGCGGCGCGTGCGGCTTGAGCAGCGCGGCCGCTGCCGGGGCTGGGACGGCCAGCACCACGGCGTCGTACTCGGTGGCCTCCTCGACGGCCTGCCCGTCGAGGAGCACGCGCACCCGGCCACGCTCACCGTGCTGCAGCGCCGTGACGCGCTGCCCGGACTGCAGATCGGCGCCGGCATCCTTGACGGTGGCGAGCAGCGCATCGGAGAGGCGCTGCATGCCGCCGCGCGGGCCCATGAACACGGGTGACGGCTTTGACCCTGCCGGCGGCGCGGGCGGGGCGGTCTTGCGCAGGCCGCGCAGCAGCGAGCGGTCGACTTTGGCCGCGGCCGCGATCTGCGGCGCCGTCGCGGCCAGACTGAGGTCGTCGCAGCGGCCGGCGTGCACGCCGCCGAGGAGCGGGTCGATCACCCGGTCGAGGACCTGGCGGCCGAGGCGCCGGCGCACGAGGCTGCCGATCGACTCGTCGCCCTCGGGCGCGCGGTCTGGCAGAACAAGATCGAGCCCCGCGCGCAGCAGTCCGAGCGGACCGAGCAGCCCAGAGCGGACGAACGGCATGGGGCCACCGGGAAGCCCCGCGAGGATGCCGGCGGGCAGCAGCTTGAGCTGCCCGCCGACCAGCAACCGGGCCGAACCAGCACCTGGCGCCACGAGCTCGTCCTCGATGCCGAGCTCGCGGCAGAGCTCAGCGGCCCACGGCGCACGGACCAGGAGGGAGTCAGGACCGAAGTCGACGGGACGGCCGGCGAACGTCTCGGTGCGGACCCAGCCGCCGAACCGGCCCGACGCCTCGAGCACCGTGACCTGCAGCGAGCCCGCGGGCGCCCGCGCCAGCAGGCGATGCGCAGCCGCAAGGCCGGCGATGCCGCCGCCGATGATGGCGACGCGGGAAACGGGAGCCTGGGCCACAGCAGTCACCGCACCCACGATGCCGCCCACCAAAGAGCGGTGCATCGGGGAGAACTACTGAGGGCGAAGCGGCAAAGCACCACGGTCAGTGTGACGCCTCAACGCGCTGGTCGAGCGGTGGACGCCGGGCGGTAATGGAGTTACGCCAGCGTCTGCTTGGCGGTGTGTTCGGCGACGAGGCGCACGATCTCGCCGGGGACCTCGGGGTCGGTCTCCGGCAGGACGCCGTGGCCGAGGTTGAAGACGTGGCCGGTGGCGGGCGCGCTTTCCAGCACCCGGAGGACCTCGGCCTGGATCACGTCGCGCGGGGCGAGCAGCACCGCGGGGTCGAGGTTGCCTTGGATCGCGCAGCGCTCGGGGACGAGCTGGCGGGCATCGCGCAGGTCGATCCGCCAGTCGATGCCAACGCAGTCGGCGCCCGTCTCGGCGAGCAGGTCGAGCAGGTGGCCGGTGCCGACGCCGAAGATCGTGCGCGGCACGCCGAGCGACTCCAGCTCGGTGAAGAGGTCGGCCATGACCGGCAGCACGTACTGCTGGTACTGGCTGCGGGTGAGCGTCCCGATCCAGGAGTCGAACACCTGCACGGCCTGGGCGCCGGCGGCGACCTGCGCCCGCAGTGAGGCGACGGCGATCGCGGAAAGGCGCCGCAGCAGCGCGTCGAACAGCGCCGGGTCCTGCAGCATGAGCGCCTTGGTGAGCGACTGCTGCTTGCTCGGGCCACCCTCGACGAGGTAGCTGGCGAGCGTGAACGGCGCGCCGGCGAAGCCGATCAGCGGCGTCTCGGGGCCCAGCTCGGCGACGATGATCTTGATCGTCTCAGCGAGCGCCGGCATGTCGACGTCGGGCTCGAAGTCACGCAGGCGGGCAAGGTCGGCTTGGCTGCGGATCGGCCGCTCGATGACGGGCCCGATGCCGCCCTTGATCTCCACGCCGAAGTCGATCGCGTCGAGCGGCGTGACGATGTCGGAGAAGAGGATCGCCGCGTCGACGCCATGGCGGCGCACCGGCTGCAGCGTGACCTCGGCCGCGAGCTCTGGCCGCTGGCAGATCTCAAGCAGCGACCCCTGCTTGCGGATCTCCATGTACTCCGGCAGCGAGCGCCCCGCCTGGCGCATGAACCAGACAGGAGTTCGTTCGACCGGCTCGCGCCGCAGGGCGCGAACGAGCAGAGGTGCGGCCACGGCATCGCCCATCGCACCCAGGGTACGCCACCGGCGGGCAGCGCGGTTTCGCTGGCGCGCCGGGGCGTGGCTTGCGTCACTCAGGCGTCGGGCGGTCGGGGCGGCAGGAGGGGGCGCAAGGCTGCGGGATCGAGCCCCGCCGCAGCGACGGTGGCGCGCGCCTGATCGAGCGTGGCCAGCCGGACGTGATGCGGCCCGACCACGACCGGCGTCGCAGCACCGCTCGACGCGGCCTGATCGACCGTCTGCTCGTGGACGACAAGGTGGTCGCCCGCCGCCAGGAAGGTCAGCGCGCGGACGCGCTCACCGTCACGCCAGGCGACCGGCAACGTTTGCTCCGCGAACAACGCGATGCCAAGCAAGGGCAGCCAGTTCGGGGCGATCTCGGTGCCCGACCCGGCTCGGCGCAGCACACCGCGTTCGATCAGGCGCGCCGTCTCCGAGGCCACATCGGCGCGAGTGAGGCGCCGTGGAGCTTGGTCCGAGGCGCTGAACCCGAAGTTGGCTGGCGCGCCCGTCGCCAGAAGCAGCGCAGCGAGTTCGCGCTCGGAAAAGGCAAAGGAGGTCGGCTTGTCGGTCGAGATCGACACGAGCGTCGCGTCAGGAGCGTCGTCCGGCAGCATTCCGTCGGCCACCCAGCGGGCAATCTCGGCCGCACGGACGGCGTGCTCGTGCTCTGCGTGCTCGGTGATGCCGGAGAGGGGTGAACCGAGCAACGTCTCGCTTCGTTCGGCCTGCTCGGCGTGCTCGCGCAGGTACCTCGACGGCTTCGCCCGGTCGCCGAGCCAAGCGACCCGGAAAATGAACCAGAAGCGGGAGGTCCGCTCGAGCGACGTGTACCGCGTCAAGCTCGCGTAGACGATCACAGTGGCGATGCCAGCGAGCCAGAGCGGATTCGCGCTGCCCTCGACGAGGGCCATGACACCAGCGGCGACCCAAGCCAACAAGAAGGCGACGGTCGCGACACGCACAAGGATCCGTTGCCGCTGGCTGGGAAGCTTGAGCGGGAACCGCTCAGCCGACGGCGCGACGAAGCTCGGCCGAGACTTGTCAGGCGCTGCCACGAGGTGGACTCCGACCGCGCCGGTCAGCCGCGCTTGGAAGTGAAGGCGGGGGCCTGCCGCCAGTACTCAGCGGCGCGCGATTGCCGGGCCCTTTCGACGTGCGTGACCATGCGCTTGTTGCCCGCGCCCGTCCAGAGCTCCTCGAGCCCGATGGCTGCGACGGCGTTCCCGAGCTTGCCTCGCGTGACCGGGTTCCAGCGCTGCCCGCCAGCGATCCTTGCCAGCTTGCGCGCGTGATCCACCCGTCGCCGATCGTTGCCGCTCCCACGGCCGACCATCGCCGCAATCCGCCGGCCTGCTTCCTGGCGGCTGAGCGTCTCCGCCGTGCGCTGGTTGCCCGAACCGACGCTCCAACGCACACCGCCACCGTCGACCTCAGCGTCGATCCACTCGGTCTCGGTGCTGAAGTCCTCTGTCACGTCGGCGTACGAACCCCACTCGGCGTGGATGGAGAAGGCCCGCGGACCGTCCGGTGCGATGAGCGCACCGAGTGATGAGTCGACGGCGCTGCGGTCGACTCGCGAATACACCACGACGATGGTGTCATCGCTAACCGCTTGAAACTGCCGGCGTACGACGCGGTCGCCGATCAGCGCGAACGTCTCGTACTCGCGTTCAGCGCTCACGGACGGCGGCTGCCAGTTGAGCGCAAGGCGGCGTTCGGACCAGAAGGCGATCCCTAGCGTCCAAAGGTGCGTAGGGCTGAGCGCCAGCCCGCGCGCAGCGCGTACCAAGATGTCGCGTTCCTGCAGGCTGGCGATAGTGGCGGGCGTTGGAGCTTCGTCCGGCGGATCGAGCGGGAACGGGAAGACTGCCTCCATCACGGCGCGGTTCTCCGCAGGGGTAAGACGAACGCTCATGGGACCCCGATCGGCGGCAGCGAGGACCTCCCCATTCGGAGCGGTTTCGGGCAACGCGCCACCGATCAGCCAGTCGCGCACCGCGTCGATCCGCGTGCCGCCACGGAAATTGACGATGAAGTCCCCTGTGTAGTCACGCATGCCCGATTACCTGCCGCGCGTCGCCTCCCCTGTCGCCAATCGGCTTCGGACCGATCGCGTCGAGAGATCGCTGCGCCTCGCCGAGGGCGGCGTGGAGTTCGCCGAGCAGACTCACGGGACGGACATCCTAAGCAGAAATCTGTCGGTGTCAATTTCGCAGTACTGCAAACAGCACGGCAGTGTGCTGGTAACGACGTCAGTTCGACGGCAATTCGCCTTCGACGCCCGACGTGTCGGCAACCTCGGACGTCTCGCCGCGGCGCCAGCGGTCGAGCCGACCCCACGCGCGCTGCGTCGACTCGGTGCGCGCGAACGGAGAGCGGGGCGCGCCGCTCTGGATTCGGTAGCTGGTGTCGTCGGCGGCGGGGAGCGGGGAGACTGGCGTGCGTGCGCGAGCGGCCAGCTTGAGCAGCGCCTCGGTGATCTCGAGCGTGTTCGTCGCCGTCGTGCGGCCGACGCCCGGGACGATCGCGTCGTGCAGCAGCACCACGCCGCCACGCTCAGCGGCGTCGCTGACCTGGGCTGGTTGGTAGGCCCAACCGTCGCCGCGCCAGTCGTGCGTGTCGACATCCCAACCAGCGAGCCGCACGCCGTGCTGCTCGGCCAACGCGTGGGTGGCGGCCCCCGGCCGTCCGAACGGAATACGCCACCACTCCGGCTCGACGCCGAGGCCCCGCAGCAGGCGCATCGCCGCGTCGGTGTCGGCGGCCAGCTCGGCCGCCGTCGCGACCTCGTGGTCGAGGTGCGCGTCGCCGTGCAGTTCGACGCGGTGCCCGGCCTCGAGCAGCTCGGCGACGACCGAAGGCGCCTCCCGCACCCGCCACCCGAGCACGAAGAACGTGGCCGTCGCGCCATAGCGCGCCAGTAGCTCTATGACGCGCGGGGTCCAGACGGGATCCGGCCCGTCGTCGAACGTGAGGTGAAGGGAAGAACGCATCGGGGAAGCGCTCGGGCTAACGGCATTTGGGCCCGAGCCGTAAGTTTGACCGGCGAACGGACCGACCGCAAATGCGACCGGCCGCGCCGGGCGCGTCAGCGCGCGGCGTCCAGGAGCGGCGTCACCCGTCGTGGCGGTGCACGCAATGTCACCGATGTTCAGCGCGCTCCACCGCATGACGCTAGAGCGGCCGCTCCACCAGCGCCGCACGACGCTAGAGCGGCGCTGCAGGCTTGCTTAGCCGTCAAGGAGATCCAGGACCACGCTCCGGAGTTGCCCGCGCGTGCATTGCGCGAACGAAACGGTGTCACCGCTGGGGTGCATTCGCCAGCAGCCCAGGTCGCCGCCGTCGAACCAGGAGCAGTGATCGACGACCACACCGACCGGCGTCTGGAGTCGACGCTCGAACCGAACCTGGCTGGTGGCGGCAGACAGCGCCCGGGCAAAGTCCGTCAGGTGCGCCAATGTCGGTTGGTCGAGCCCGGCCGAGTGTTCGCCCGCGAGCGCCGCGACGAACGCGTCGAACCCGACCTGATGCTCGACGGCCGCGGTCGGATCCGTCCCTGCGTCCTCTAGCCCGAGCACATCGAGAAGGAACGCAGGTACGACCTCCTGCGCGATCGGAGCGAGGACGGGCCCGTCTTCGCTCGCGAGGTCGAACCCCACCAGCGAACGCTCGGCGCCGAGCACCAACCGCCCGAGGACGCCGTCGTCGGTCTCGGCCAACGCAGACCACGCGCGATCAGCCTCAGCGACGGGGTCGATCAGCGGTCTGCTCGCAGCGGTTGCCCGGTAGGTGGCGCCGCCATCCGCGCTCGCGAGCAGCCCGCGCGCTGCCAGACCGTCGACGACTGCGAACCAAGCCGGCACGCTGATCTCCGGCAACCAGCCGTCGAGTAGCGCCTCGGCTCCCGCCAAGCGCCCGAGTGCCGCGAACTGTGCCGAGCTGAGGCTCACCGCCTCGATTGGACCGACCGCGCTGGTCACCGCGACGTCTCCAGCACGCCAGCCAACAGCGCCCGCGCCGCTGCGGCGTCGACGGGACCGACCTCAAGCGGCTCGCCGGTCCTGCTCGCCGCGAGCCAGAGACCTTCGTCGTCCTCGACCACCATGACGAGCCGTGACCGAAGCTCGGCTTCAGGGTCGGCTCGTTCAAGCCGCTCCGCACTCCACGCGCTCGCGCCGTCAGCCGCAGCGCGGTCGAGCACGCCGTCGAGCGTGATCGACGCCTCGGTTCCGGCGTCCGCGGTCAGCGTCTCCAGCGACAGGACCTCGCGTTGCAGACGGAGCGCCTCTTCGGCATCGACCGCGACCAGCTGATGGAGGCCGCCGGCGTCGACACGGTGCAGCACGGCGGCGTCGCCGGTCCGCAGCACCGACGCCGACTGGTGGCCGCTCGGGCCGCTGTGTGCCGTGCGCGTCGCCGAGCCTGGCAGGAAGGTCACGCCGAGCAGCGGTCGCAGCTCCTCGTTGATCGAGACGGTGTTGCCGTCGGGTACCAGCACGCCCCGCGAAAGCAGCCCGCTAATCACAACCTCAGCGACGGCCTCGTCGAGCGGCGGTTCAGCGAACGGTACGAGCGGCTCGACGGCACCGAGCGCCGCGAGCAGCCCGAACTCAGGTCCCGAGAGGAGCAGTTCGCCGGTGGCGTTCATCGCGGTCTCCCGGCGCGAGCTTGCTCCCGCGCCTCTGCGCGCTGCTGCGCCTCGGAGTGCTTGGCCGGCTCGGTCAAGGTGTTCAGTCCGGTGCCAATTGCCTGGTCGCGGGCGAGTTCGCGCGGCGTCTTCGCCATCGCCTGCTCGAGTTCCGTCTGCGCAGCGGCCGCTTCCGCTCTCGCGCGGAGGTACCGCTGCTCAAGCTCACGGTGAATCCGCTCGGCCGACTCTGCCCGGCCACGCGCGGTGGAGTTCTCGATCTGATGACTCCGCTCTCGCAAGCGAAACTCTGCGTTGGACTCCCCCGGCCGCGGGGCTGGGTCGTTTCGACGGTGCAGGTTGTCGGACGCCTCGCGGGCTGTGCGCGCCTCGGTACCCGCACGTTGATGGGCGGGCGCGAGCTTCGTTGCCTTCGCAAAAGCACGGCTTCCGCGAGCGGCCGCCGCGATCTCGCCGACTCCGAAGAACATCGAGGCGATGTCGAACGTGTTGGCGCCGAGCCCGCCGGCGGTTCCGTACTTCTTGTGCTCCTCCCCCGCATAGACGGTGGCGCCGATGGCCTTGGCGAACTCCTTCGGGTTCTTGTAGGCCCACACCACCCCCTGCGCGTACTCATTGCGCCACTTGCGCCGGGGGTCGTTCTTCGGCAGCAGGTAACCACCGGGGGTGTATGGAAGGGCGCTCAGCACGCCGGCGAGCTTCGTGATGTCGACGACGGCGCTGCCTGCTTTGAGGGTGAAGCCCTTGCCGAACATGTAGACGTTGTTCGGCACCGTGCCGACGGTGTGCGCGGCGTCGTGCAGGAAGTCCGGACCCCACGGGTTCTTGGGCTTGCGCAGCGGCTTGACTGCGATGTTCAGCGGTTTGAAGGGCGACAGCAGCGGCGGCGAGAACTTCCAGACGATCGAGCCCAGCGGGGAGTCGGCGAGGACCGCCAGCTGCGCTTGGGCGTTCAGCCACGTGCTCTGCGACGACAGCGACCGGGCCGCGCCGTTCAGCGACGACGCGGCCGAGCGCAGCTCGCCCGCGATCTCAGGCGGTGTGCCTTCGGGGATCGGCAACCCGCCGACGCGGCGTCCACTCCCGGCCACGGCAGTCCCGAGCGCTGTCGCTCGGCGCGCGCCGTGCTGCATCGACGCTACATCGAACTCGACCTTCATCCGGCGCTCCTGAGCTGAGCACCGAGCGACGAGATCAGGCCCTGCAGCCGCTTGCGATCACGTGCCCATTGCTTCTGCTTGAGATCGATCTTCGCCGCCTCAGCGTCGACTCGCGCAGCAGCGCCTTCCAGCTGACCGACCACGCCCTGCAGCGCCCACGACACCTGTGCCGCCTGACCATCGAGTCCAGGCCGCCCCGGGCCGCTGAACACCACGCTGCGCGGAACGGCTCGCGCCGCGCTCGCCTCAGTCGACACGGTCTGCGCCTCAGCACGAAGCGCTCTTGCCAAGCCCCGCATACCTTGGACGTCGCCCTTCGGCTTGTCGCCAAGCCGGGCAAGGTCACGCTGCGCGGCGTGCAGCGCAGTCGCGATCTGATCAGCGAAGGACACGCGCGCAGAGTACGGGTTTACGAAATTGTGTCAACTCCAGTCGCGCTATTCACGGTCAGGTTTCGGCGCCTCGATCACGTCGCGAACGAGTCGACGAAACTCATCGACCGATAGCGAGTGGTGCTTCCAGCCGCCGCGCGTCGACGCACCCACCTTCACGGTGTCTCCCTCGGGACGGCTGACCCGCCACTGAGATCCGTCGCCCGGCCGCTTGAGCCAGAGGTAGTGGTCTTCGGTCTCTCCAGTCGACCACTGTGCTGCGTCGACCACGCGCTCAACCACCGCCGAAGCCGACATCGCGGAGAACCGCAGCCGAGTCTCGGGCCCGCCCCCCGTCCGGACGGGACCCTTGTCCGAACGATCGTCTTCGACGACCACCATCCGGCCGGGAACGGCGGCGCATTGAAAGTCGTGCCAGGCGGGGCCCTCGGGCCATTGCACCAACACGACATGCTCAGCGCAAAGCGCGACCCCCAGCAGCCCGACCTGCTCTGGCACGAGCTCTGCGTTGCCGGGGCCGAAGAAGCGCGCGCTGCGAGCTGATGGGACCTCGAGTGCGGTGCGTCGGAGGATCCCGGCCTCGATCAGGCGGTCGAGTTGGGCCCTATGCTCCCGCGGGTCAGGAGCGCGTGCCAGACCGCGGGCCAAACCCCCGCCTGGCCAGCCCAGTGCCATGCAGACGCCGTCGACGTCCTGCACCGTCAGCTCGATCCTGTCGGCAAACCGCGTGAACCTGGGCTCGTAGTCCGCGCGCGGCGCGGAGCCGTCCGACAGGCCCGCGCGAATCCAGCCTGGCAGGGCTTCTCGGGCCATCTCGTCGGCGTAGGTGTTGCGTTTGTAGTCGGCCTCGCGCTCGGTGATCAGCCGTTCTGGCTTCGCTCGTTCGCCACGCCACGAGTAATGCAGCCAGTACCGCATCGTGGTCTTCCAGCTATCTGGCAGCCAGCCCGGGCCGCGAGACGGGTACGCCACGAACGCAAACACCGCGGGCAGGAGCCAAACGATGTTCTGGTCGACAATGGCCATGACGGCTCCGGCCGCGACGATCACCGCGATCACTCCGCTAAACGCGCGGATCACCAGGACTTCGCCCGGCGAAGGCGGATCGACAAACTCCTTCAAGTACAAGCCGTCTGGGCCGCGAACCTCTGGCGGGTCAGGTCGTTTGAACATCGGCCGCTGTGCGTTCTCCCCCATGTGCCCGCACACCGTAGACGAGCCGCCGATGTGACTCGAATGCGCTAGCGTGTCAGTCCGCGAGCCCGCGGCGACTCGCCCAGTGCGCGAGTTCGTGGCGGCTCGACAGCTGCAGCTTGCGCAGCACCGCCGACACATGAGTCTCGACGGTGCGCGGGCTGATGTCGAGTTTGAGGGCGGCCTGCTTGTAGCTGTAGCCGCGGGCGATGAGGCGCAGCACGTCGCGTTCGCGCGGGGTGAGCGACTCGACCTCGGGGTCGACGGCGCCGACGGGGGCGCGGCCGGAAAACGCCTCGAGTACGAAGCCGGCGAGCCGCGAGCTGAACACGGGCTCGCCCGCGGCGACGCTGTGGATCGCAGCGACGAGGTCGTCGGTCGAGATCGACTTTTCGACGTAGCCGCGGGCCCCGGCGCGCACGACGGCGATCACGTCCTCGGGCGCGTCGCTCACCGTGAGCGCGAGAACCATCTGCTTCGGCCGCCGCGCGAGGACGGCCTCCAGGACGGCGACGCCGCCGCCACCGGGCAGGTGGACGTCGAGGAGGACGACGTCGGGCGCGGCCTTGAGGGTCGTCGCGACGGCGGCTTCGACATCGGCTGCTTCGCCGACCACGTGGACCTGGCCGGCCAGCTCGCTGCGCACGCCCGCGCGAAACAGGCCGTGATCGTCGACGAGGACGACGGTCGGCAGCGACCCGGACGCATCCGGGGTCCCGACGGTCATCACCGCGATCCGCCTTCGCCCGGAGGCGGGAGTCGCAGTGCGATCTCGGTGCCGGCGGCGCTGCTGTCGATCGTGGCGGCGCCGCCGACGTGCTCCATGCGGCCGATGATCGCGTCTCGCACGCCGCGGCGCTCGTCGGCCACGGCATCGAGGTCGAAGCCCGAGCCGGTGTCGCGGACGAACAGCTCGCGGACGCCGTCCGCGACCTCCACGAACACCCGCACCGGACTGCCCGCGTGGCGAACGGCGTTGCGCAGCGCCTCGCGGGCGGCGCGAACCATGGCGTCGGCCTCGGGGTCGAGCGGCGCGTCGCCGACAGCGACGACCTCGATCACGGCACCGGGCTGCTCGTCCTCGACCTCCTGCGCCACCAGCCGAACGGCGGCGGCGAGCGTCTTGCCGGCCTTGTCGTCGCGGCCCGCGAGCCAGGCCCGCAGGCTGCGCTCCTGCTGCCGCGCGAGCTGCTGCACGCGAGCCGGGTCGTCGGCGCTGCGCTGGATCAGCGACAGCGTCTGCAGGACCGAGTCGTGGTGGTGCGCGGCGGCGACCAGCTCGGGGCGGGTGGCCGCCGCCGGGGGCGG
>JAEZDB010000108.1 GCA_023429855.1 Actinomycetes bacterium | reverse complement strand
GCGCTCACCCTCGTGGCCGTGCTCGGCTCGACGGGAGCACTGCGCACCGCGCACGGGCTCAGCGGCGACGCCACGGGGCGCTACCACGACGCCCGCGCAGCGCTCAGGCCTGGCGTGCCTTGCGCGCCGCTCGGCTCCTTCCGCACCGGACTGTCGATCTACGCGTCGCGCTGGACCGGCCTGCCGCTCACGCAGATCCGTGAGAACCTCACGGCGCCTCTCCCCGGTCCAGCCAGCTACGTCGACATCGAGCAGGGGCCATCGGGCCTGCTTCTGCGCGACCCGCGCGCCTTCCCGCCGATCGCCGTGCGGGGCGCCCGCGTCGTTCGCACGTCGCCCGGGTGGACGCTGACCGCCACCTGCCGCTAGCGGGCCCTGGACGCACGGGCGTGTCCAGGGACGTCCGTCCGCGAAGCGTGACATCGCGCCCGAGACGTCGTCTCGCGTGGACCGACCCCTAGAGTGGACCGAGAGCGCAGCGCATCGATTCGCGCCCGCGGGGGTTTACGCCCTCTCGGAGGCTCTGTTTCCCATGGCCGTTCGCACACCGGAACCCGTCAAGCCACTCCGGCGTCCGCACGAGCAGACGCCCGAGGCGCGTGACATGCGTAACACGAAGCCGCCGATGCTGGCGTTCCTGCTTCGCGCTTCGACCTTCCGTGTCGTCGGCCGCATCGCGAGCCTGCTCGCCGTCGACGCGATCGCGATCTTCAGCGCGCTCTTCGTCGCGCTCAGCGTCAAGGCGCTCGTCCGCGGCGGGTTCGCGGTCGACGAGATCGTGGTCAGCGCGAAGGACTACTTCGCCTTCACGTACCTGCTCACGGTGTTGCTCTTCTCCCGGAGCGACCTTTACGCCGAGCGCGCCGCGCGGCCGGGCTCCTCGAAGGTCGTCGCGGCGCTGTTCCAAGTGATGATCGTGGCGCTGATCTATGGCGCCGCCAGCAACGCCGAACAGTTCAACTCTTACTACATCTTCTACGGCACGCTGATCTTTGCGGTGGCCATCGTCGTCGGCCTGCGCTGGCTCTACGAGCACCTCACCGGTCTGGCGCTGCGGTCGGCCGGCTATCACCGGCGTGCCATCGTCGTCGGCGAGCACGAAAACCTCGCCACGCTCAGCCGCTCGCTGGAGTCCAGCCGGCACGAGCCGATGCAGGTGATCGCCCAGGCGTCGATCACCGCGCGGGGCGACAGCATCACCCCGATCAGCGAGCTCATCGCGATCGACGCCCTCCTCGACCGCGAGCCAGTCGACGAGGTCATCCTCGCCGACCCGGACTACGCCGAGGAAGACGTGCTCAACCTCGTCGCCGCCTGCCACCGCCGCGGCGTGCGCGTGCGGATCGCTCCGGCGACGGCCGACGTGCTGGTGCGCCGCGCGGAGTTCGTCCCCGGATCGTCGACCCCGCTCTTCGAGCTGCGGGCCCCCGTCTTCGAAGGCTTCGACTTCTGGACGAAGCGGGCGTTCGACCTCGTCGTGAGTGCGGTGCTGATCGTCGCGCTCGCGCCGCTGATGGCGCTCATCTTCACGGCGATCAAGCTCGACAGCCGCGGCCCGCTGCTCTACCGCTCGCGCCGCCCCGGCCTCGGCGGCGAACCGTTCGACTGCCTGAAGCTGCGCACGATGATCGTCGGCGCCGACCAGATGCAGTCGACGCTCGAGCAAGACAACGAGGCCGACGGCCCGCTGTTCAAGATCCGCGCCGATCCGCGCGTGACCCGCGTCGGCGCGGTGCTCCGCCGCTTCTCCCTCGACGAGCTGCCGCAGCTCTTCAACGTGCTGCGCGGTGAGATGAGCCTTGTGGGCCCACGTCCGCTGCCCGATCGCGACTACGCCCAGCTCAGCAGCCGCCACCAGCGCCGCTACGACGTGCTTCCCGGCATGACCGGCCTGTGGCAGATCTCGGGTCGCTCCGACCTCACGTTCGACGAGCTGGTCCGCCTCGATTTCCAGTACCTCGAGGCGTGGTCGGTGTCGCTCGATCTCGCGATCATCGCCAAGACGATTCCGGCCGTCGTCCGCAAGCGTGGCGCGTACTAACCGCGCCGCGCGGATCGCCTCTGTGACCGCCATCTCAGGTCGCGGTCACGGTGCGCGATCCACCGCCGATACGAGACACTTGACCTGATGCTCGCCCGCAAACACTGGTTCACGCTGGCCAGCGGACTGATCTCGGTCTTCACGATCTACCTCCTGTATCGCTGGCTCAAGGCGCAGGAAGAAGACATCGTCCTCCCGAGCGGCAGTACGGCGTGGGGCTACATCGCCGCCGCCATCGCGGTCTACCTGTTCTCGTTTCTGATTCGCGGCCTCCGTTGGCGGGTGCTGCTCACCGAGGTCGGGGTGCGGCCACCGCTGCGCGACGCGACCGGCCTGCTCACCGTCGGCTACGCGGCCAACACCTTGCTGCCCGCGCGTGCCGGCGACGCCGTCCGCGTGTTCCTGATGGCGCAGCGCACCGAGGCGGGCCCGTCGCTGATGGTGTCGACGCTGATCGCCGAGCGGCTGCTCGACGTTGTCGTCCTCGGCTCCACCTTCGTGATCACCAGCCTGATCTTCGCCGGCGCGATCCCTACCGGCGGCAAAGCCGTGGTCGCGCTCGTGCTCGTCGGGATCGCGCTGCTCGGCGTGCTCGTGGTGCGCTGGGCCGTCCGCGGCAACCACGTCCCTCCGGGCGTCCAGGGCATACTGCGCGACGCTTCACTGGCGGTGCGTCAGCTGCGCGGCAGTCGCCACCTCGCCCAGGTCGCCGCCCTCACCGTCGCCGCGTGGTCGTGCGAGGCGGTCGTCTACCTGCTGTGCTCCAAGGCGGTCGGCATCCACCTCAACCTCGGCAGCGCCGCCTACGTGCTGTCGACTGCCGCGATGTTCACGATGATCCCGTCGGGCCCAGGCTTTGCCGGCACGATGGACTCCGCGCTCGTCTTCGCGCTCCGCGTGCTCGACGAGCCCAAGAACCTCGTCTTCCCCTACATCTTCACCGTCCGCTTCGTGATCTTCATCCCGATCACGATCATCGGCGGCCTGCTGCTCGTGCTCCGCTACGGCGGCTTCGGCGCGATCAAGGCCGCCCGCCTCGCCCAGTCGGCCGAGAACGACGAGGCGGAGGCCGCCGCCAAGGCGCACCTGCCGCTGCAGGACCTGCCGACCGGCGAGATGGCGGCCGTCAACGCCGAGATGCTCGCGAGCAACGGCTCCGGCCAGGCCGCCAGCCACGCCAGCTCCGTCGACCGCAGCTAGCCGCTCGCGAGTCGCACCGGCCGTACCCCGGCCGGGACCTCTCGGTTAGGGCGCGACGCCGCCCGCAGCGGGATCGGCGGGCGCCTCGGGAGCGGACGCCGCTCCATCGACGGGCGCTGCCTCCACCGGAGCGGGCGCTGCCGGCGGCTGCAAGGCCGTCGAGAGGATGCGGCGCAGGTTCACCGAGTACGGGTCGAGGTAGAGCGCGGCGCGGTAGGCGACGACGGCGCGGTCGGCGTTGGCCGCAGGGCCGATCTCGAAGGTGAGCAGGCGCGTCCACGCGTCGGGGTTCCGCGGCTGCTGGGCAATCGCGTCCTCGATCGCGGCGCGGGCGCCTGCGATGTCGCCGCCGGCCGCGAGGGCGGCGGACTTCGCCGAGTACGTGTCGACGGAGACGGAGTCGAGCTGCACGGCCCGGTCGGCCAGTTTGAGCGCCTCTTCCACGTTGCCGGCGCCCAGCGCGGCGTAGGACTCCTGCGTTTTCTTGAAGGCGCGGTAGGGCTGGAGGATGCTCCACACCGCCAGCAGGGCGAAGGCCGTGAGCTGCACGCGCGGCAGCCAGCGGCCGGCGGCAGCGACCCAGGCGGAGCGCGGCTCGACCGCTACCTCAGCCGGTTCCAGCGCCGGTGCGGGCCGCGCGATCGGGCCCCGTCCGACCAGCCAGCCGGCAGCGATCAGCGCCGGGAGCGTCGCCGCGGGGAACGACCACGTCCAGTCGAGGAACGAGTGCACGCCGTAGGCGACGACCGCGGCCAGCAGGGCGACGCCGCCAACGCGCTCGGGCGGCCACGGGTCGCCGCGACCCGACAGCGTGCGCGCCGCGCCAAAGCCGAAGGCGCCTAGGAGGGCGACGACGAGGCCGACGCCGACGAAGCCGAGGTCGGAGGCGACCTGCACGACGAAGCCGTGGGCGTGGGTCACGTAGAACGCGTCGGTGCGGTAATGCAGGCGCGCGGTGCCGTAGGAGTTGGCGCCGGTGCCGATCACCGGATTGGCTTTGGCGATGCGGATCGCGTCGCGCCAGTAGATGCTGCGCTGGTTGCCGACCTGGCTGAGGCGGTCGGGGCTGTTGGCAGGCGCGCTGCCCTTGACCTGGTTGGCCTCGGCGTCGGTGAGCTGCTTCCAGCCGTTCGACACGGTGCCCGACAGACCTCGCTGGCTCTGCGAGAGGGCTGCCGCCCCCGCGATCGGCACGAGGAGGGCTCCGCCGAGCAGCACGATGCCCACGCGGCGGCGCCAGTGGCCCGTCGGCGCGCGGGTGGCGATGAGGAACTGGGTCAGCAGCGAGAGCAGCGTCACGAACACGAGCGTCGAGAAGATCACGGCGCCGAAGCGGTGCCCGGCGGTTTCGCGGATCAGCAGGTCGACGTCGTCGGTCGTGAGGTCGCTTTGGCCGAACGCCCACAGCACGATGATCGCCGCGCCGATGAGGGGGACGACCAGCGTTGCAACCGTCTTGAGC
>JAEZDB010000092.1 GCA_023429855.1 Actinomycetes bacterium | reverse complement strand
GCTCAAGAGCCCCGGCACGCTGGTCGACCCTGATACCATGGGGCAACAGGGCATGACCAGCGACAACCCCGGCAGCTCCTCGATCTGGACCTGGCGAACGGGTTTGGGCCACCGGAGATTCTCGTGGGTTTTCGCGGCCCTCACGCCGCTCATGATCGCCGCCACCGTCTGGGCCGCCACCGGGTTTCGACGACGGGTTCGCGGTCGTCGTTTTGCCTCCGATGTTCGTCGGCTTGGCGGCTACTTCTGCGTACTGGCCAACCGACCTCTTCTTGCTGCCGACGACGATGGCGTATCCATTCGGAACGTCGTGACGCAAGAGCGCCTCCGGTGGAACGAGATCACCACGATCACGCCCGGGTATTGGGGCTTGAGGTTCGAGCGCAGCGACGGTCGCCCAGCGGTCCACGCGTGCGCGCTCGCGAAGTCCAACTACAGCCAAGCCCTCGGCACGAGACCCGAGCCGATTTGGCAGCACGCCAGCTGGCCGAACACGCCTCGGCAGGCGGCATTGCCGCGGAGGATTTGCTTCCGAGCGCCGAGCAGCAGGCGGAATCCGGCCGCAACGCCAAGCGCGTCATCGCGGTCGGCATTGTGCTGATCGTCGCGCGAGTTGCGGTCGAGCTCGTCTGAACGTCAAGGGGCGCCCGCACCGGTGACCGACGTTCGTTCGGCCCCGGGCGGGGCAGGCCGGAGCTACAACGAATCCGGTCTATCCCGACGGACTGGTCCGGGCGATAGGTTTCCCCGATGCGCTTTGCCGTGTCCTGGTTCGCCGCGCTCGCTGCCGCGTTCGCTTTCACCGGCTGCGGAGAGGAGACCCCGTCGTCCTCTGACGCTCAGGTCGAGAAGACCGTCCAGCCCGCCGTCGACGTCACCGAGCGCACTGCCAACACCGCGGACGTCGCGCCCGACGAGGTCGAGGGCGCGGCCGACGACAAGCCCGAGAAGTCGTCCGCACGGGACCCCAAGGCCATCGACTACAACGAGGTCATCAGCCCATACTTGAGCGAGCTGCTCGCGGACCCCTCGACCGCTCACAGCAGTGCGGCCAGCGCCGCTCTAAGGGACCTCGCAGATAGCGAGGGAGATGCTGAATGCCGCCGTGCTGCGGAGGATACGGCGAAAGAGATCAGCGACGAAACTGGGACCCCTGCGAGCCGACGTTCACGAATTAGCGAGGCGTCAGGGCTGCTGCAGCTCTGCTAAGCCGGGCGAGCGAGTGCCAACCCCGACGTCCCACTCGCCGTCCGTGAAACCGCCCTCGGCGCGTAGGTTGACACGTCCCGACGCTGGCCCGCGTCCCGCTGGAACTCTGGCTAGAGGCAGACTATGACCCACTCCGTAGCGGATTTCACCTCGAGTCTCGCGGCTTGGTCGACCTTCGCAACGGCTGTTGCCACGCTGCTGCTCTTCCTCGCCGGGTGCATAGCCGCCGTCGTCGCTTACCGTCAACTATCCGAAGCCAGGGACTCGCGCCGCGCACAAGCTCAGCCGAACGTCGTGGCGTATGTCGAGTTCGTCGAATCGGGGACCGGCGAGCCTAATGTCTACAACTTCGTGCTGGAAAACTTCGGCCTCACGGCTGCCCACGACGTCACGGTGGAGCCGCCCGCCCTGCCGCGAATGACCTACCTCGGCGAAGACACGGGACTCTTCACCATCCCGCCGATCCCCTACCTCGCGCCCGGCCAGACGTGGCGAGCGGCGTGGGAGACCGCCCATGGCATCAGAACCGCGATCGACGGGGACGTCTCGAAGCTGAACACCCTCTTCTACACGGTCAAGTTCACCGAGACCCGAGGAAAGGAACGGATCGCTCACGAGGCACCAGGCGCCGTCGACTGGCGAGCCATGACGCTTCAGGCCCGCGTCCGCACGACCTCCACGAAGAGCGTCGAGTCTCGCGCCAAGCAGGCGGTCGACGCCCTCCAGGAGATCGCACGGCAGACAGGAGCGCTCGCGGTTGCCGCCCGGGATCACCGCGAGCAGTGACAATCGTTCGGAGAGGTCGGGAAACCAACCTCTCGAGAAGCTCGGCGCGAGCACCCCTTCGACGAGCGCGGGCTCGGAGGCCCCGAAGGCAACCACTGACCCGCCAAGTCCGAGAGTCCGGACCCTTGGCCCTATGGGCGATGAGGGACTCGAACCCCCGACTCCCTGTGTGTAAAACAGGTGCTCTAACCAACTGAGCTAATCGCCCCGGGTGAGGACTCGGGCGCCCTCGGTGCGGCCTTTGGGGCGCGGCCGATGGGGTCGGCAGCGCGGCGCGCAGAGTCGCAGAGTACCGCGCCGCCCTACGACCAGTCGCGCTGCGTGGGATCGAGCACCGACTTGATGACGGTGCTCGCGGCGAGCTTGAGCTCGGCGGGGTCGGCGGTGCCGCCGCTGGAGTGGGCGATCAGCTCGCGGAGGCCGCCGGTGATCATGATCGCGGTGGTGCGCTGGATGGGCGTGACCTGCGGGTCGGTCTCGCCGACGACGGCGACGAGGGCCATGAGGAGATCGGCGAAGCGCTCGACCTCGTCGTGCTGGGCGCGGATGCCGGCCTCGCCAAGGGCGGGGATCTCGCGGACGCAGGCGATAGTGAGCTCGGGCTCGGCGATGACCTCGTCGATGTAGGCGCCGACGGCCCGGTCGACCTGCTCGTCCCACGAGGCCGACGGATCGAGCGCGGCCGCGATCCGCTGGCTCAGCTCGGAGTTCATCGCGTCGAAGAGGGCAAGGAAGCAGGCCTCGCGGTCAGCGAAGTTCTCGTAGAAGGTGCGGCGCGACGTGCGGGCGCGGCGGACCACGTCGGCGACGGTCGACCCGCGGAAGCCGTGCTCGCGAATCGACTCGGCCATGCCCTCGAGCAGGCGCTCGCGGTGCGTCGGGCTCGCGGGGTCGGCGCGGGCGATGACCGTCTCGGTCGGCCGCAGCCGCGAGGCGCCAGGCATCGCTGCGGCCTCGGTGTTGGCAGCCTCAGCGGCCGCGCGAGACTTCGCCGGCGCGCTCACGCCGCAGCAGACTCCAGGCCAGCCAGCTCGGGCTGCGCAGCAACACGCGCGCGCGGGCGCACGGTCACGCGGCCGCCGCTGCCGGGCGCCGTCGCGATGCCGCGGAACGCAAGCCGCTCGGGGCGGGCGGTGGTCAGAGTGAGCTCGTAGGTCTGCAAGACGGTCCTGAGCACGACCTCCATCTCCAAGTGGGCGAAGGCCGCGCCGATGCAGCGTCGCACACCGCCGCCGAACGGCACCCACGAGTACGTGCCCGGTTTGACCTCCAAGAAGCGATCGGGCCTGAATTCGCGGGCGTTGGGGAAGAGCCGCTCATCGAAGTGTGTGACGGCTCCGGCCAGGCCGATCCGGGTGCCGCGCGGCAACACGTAGCCGCCAAGCTCAAAGGGCTGCTTCACCAGGCGCGTCGTCATCGTGATCACGGGCCGCACCCGCTGGATCTCCTTGATCGTCGACGCCAGGTACTCGCGGTCGCCCTCGTCGACGGCCCGCTGCACGCGCGCGAGAACCTCCGGATGCCGAACGAGCCGCTCGATGCCCCAGCCCAGCGTGTTCGCCGTCGTCTCGTGGCCGGCGGCGAGCATCGTCACGAGCTGGTCGCGGATCTCCGGGTTGCCCATCGGCTCGCCGTCCTCGTAGCGCGCCTGCACGAGTAGCGCGAGCACGTCGACGCGGCCCTCGAGCCCCGGATCTGTGCGGGCCTGGTCGATCAGCTGGTCGAGCAGCCGGTCGACCTCCGCCCGCAGCGCGAGGAACTTGCCCCACGGCGACCACGGCCCCAGGTTCTTCTGGAACAGCGGCGACACCGACAGCGCCGACCCCTTCTCCACGACCTCCGGCAGCAGCTCCTTCAGCCGGCGCTCGATCTCGCCCTCAGCCCCGAACACCGCCCGCAGGATCGCCCGCAGCGTGATCGTGTTCATCGACGGCACCGTCGCGAACTCCACGCCGACCGGCCACTTCGCGACCTCCTCGGCGGCAATCTCCTCGATGAGGCGCTCGTAGTCCTTCATGCGCGCACCGCGAAACGGCGGCAGCAGCAGCTTGCGCTGGCGCAGGTGCTGCTCTCGGTCGGTCGCCAGCAGCGAGTACGGCCCGAGCACCGGCTCCAGGCCGTTCGACTCTCCCGCGTGCAGCACGTCGGCCGGCGCGGTGAAGGCCGCGCGGATCAGCTCGGGCGTCCCGGGGAACACCCAGGTGCCCATCCCGAGGACCTTCATCGAGAACAGGTCGCCGTAGCGCCGCTGGCTCCGAGCCAGCAGCGGGCGGACCCGCGTGAGCAGACCAAGCAGGTAGAAGAGGGCAGGCCCGCGCGGACCTGGCGGCACGCCGTGGATCGGCGCAGGGCCGGCGGCGTCGATGGTGGGGCTCGCAGTGGTGGTCACGGTGTGGGCCCGTCCTGCCTGGGAAGTCTTCGGGGACGCTAGCGCCGGTACAACGGTGTACCGGCGGGGTACATCAGCGTACCGCCCGCGGCGCGCTCACGCAACCGCGACCTGCCACCATCCGCGACCGTGGTCCGCGTCGTCTTCTTCACGCCCGAGATCCCGGGCAACACCGGCAACGCCATCCGGCTCTCAGCCGTGACCGGCGCCGAGCTGCACCTCGTCGAGCCGCTCGGGTTCGACCTGACGGACGCGAACCTGCGCCGCGCGGGCCTGGACTACCACGACCTCGCGCACGTGACGGTGCACGCCGACCTCGACGCGCTCTGGACGGCGATCGGGCCGGGCGCGCGGGTCTTCGCTTTCACGTCGAGCGCGACGACCACGTTCTCCGACGTGACCTACGAGGACGGCGACGTCCTCCTCTTCGGACCGGAATCCGTCGGGCTGCCGGACGCCGTCTTGCAGGACGTGCGCGTGACTGACCGATTGCAGATCCCGATGCTGCCCGGCCGCCGGTCGCTCAACCTCAGCAACTCCGCCGCCATCGCCGTCTACGAAGCGTGGCGGCAGCGTGGATACGCCACGGGCTGAGCCGCAGCCGGGCCCGCACTGAGCACAGCCCGCGACGCACTGCGCGTGGGTGAATCGAATGACAGAGAGTGCGTTCAAAAAGGCGCGAGGAGCGTCGACTACGGTGGCTGGACCTGTGCCCCCGCTGACCCCTCCGACTGAGCCCCTGACCGACGGCGTCATCACGTTGCGGCCCTGGCTCGACGACGATGCCGCGGCGCGGGCAGCCGCGTTCAGCGACCCTGAGATCGTCCGCTGGACCGACCTCCCCGAGACCTACACCGCCGACGACGCCGCCCACGACATCCGTCGCGCCCGCGAGCTGCAAGCCCTCGGCGAGCGGATCACCTTTGCGATCGTCGACGCCGCGGGCGAAGTGATCGGCGGCATCGACGTGATGCTCGCCCTGTACGAGCGCGCGGAGCTCGGCTACGTCGTCGGCGCGGCACACCGCCGCCGCGGCTACGCCACCCGCGCCGTGCGGCTCCTGAGCACCTGGACCTTCGACGCCCTGCCGGTACGCCGCATCGAGCTCCCCGTCCCACTGGGCAATGTGGCCAGCGCCGGC
Source organism: Actinomycetes bacterium (assembly GCA_023429855.1). Classification (GTDB taxonomy): domain Bacteria; phylum Actinomycetota; class Thermoleophilia; order Solirubrobacterales; family Solirubrobacteraceae; genus JAGIBJ01. The sequence goes on along the minus strand of JAEZDB010000092.1, from coordinate 6,712 downwards.
GTGGCCAGACGCGCCGGCTTTACGCCCGAGGGCACGCTCCAGTCGTTCCTCGCGCTGCGCGACGGCGGACCCCGCTACGACGTGACGATGTTCGCGCTGGTTGGCGCCGCCTGACAAGCACGCGTTACACACTGTCGGCCAACTGCGACGGGAGCCACCAGAAAACCGCTTGTTTCGCGTCTGAGCCCGGTGGTAGCTTGCTCCGAATCCTGACCGGGCACCCACTGGTCAACCCTCCAAATCGAGGCGCGAATCGATATGAATCTCACCAAGTCCAGGGGCGCGTTTGTCGCCCTGGTAGCGGCTGCTGGCCTGTCCCTGTCGGCATGCGGCGACGACGATACGGCGTCGACCGAAGGCGGCGGCGACACGGCCGGCGAATGCAAGCCTTCGACCATCGCCTACCTCGGCCCGAAGACCGGCGACGCCGCGAACCTCGGCCTGAACATCGTCGGTGGCGTCAAGGTCGCCGTCGACGAGTTCAACGAGGCCAACCCCGACTGCACGGTCACGCTGACGGAGTTCGACTCGCAGGGCGACCCGGAGAAGGCCACCCCGCTGGCCACCAAGATCATCGGCGAGGACGCCATCGTCGGCGTCGTCGGCCCGGCGTTCTCGGGTGAGTCCGATGCGACCGGTGCGGCGTTCAGCGAAGCCGGCCTGGTGACGGTCTCCGCCTCGGCGACCAACCCCGACCTCACGAAGAACGGCTGGAAGACCTTCCACCGCGTCCTCGGCAACGACGCCACGCAGGCGCCGGCGGCCGCCAAGTACATCAAGGACACGCTCGCCGCGAAGAAGGTCTTCGTCGTCGACGACGCCTCGGAGTACGGCAAGGGCATCGCCGACGGTGTCAAGAAGGACCTCGGCAGCCTCGTTGGCGGCACCGACACGATCCAGGCCAAGCAGACGGACTTCGGCCCGACCGTGACCAAGATCAAGGCCTCCGGCGCCGACGCGCTGTGGTTCGGCGGGTACTACGCCGAGGCCGGCCTCCTCGCCAAGCAGCTCCGCGCTGGCGGCTGGAAGGGCTTCTTCGTCTCCGGCGACGGCTCCAACGACCCCGGCTTCGTCGAGGCCGCTGGTGAGAAGGGCGCCGAAGACGCGCGTCTGACTTGCCCTTGCGGCCCCGCACCGGAGGACTTCGCCGTCAAGTACAAGGCGTCGAACAACGACAAGGCCCCGGGCACGTACTCGGCTGAGGGCTACGACGCGACGAAGATCCTGCTCGACGGCATCGCCGCCGGCAAGGTCGACCGCCCGAGCCTGCTCGAGTGGACGAACGCCTACGACAAGCCCGGCATCACGAAGAACCTCAAGTTCGACGAGACCGGCGAAGTCGCCGAAGTCGTGATCTACGCCTACAAGGTCGAGGGCGGCAAGATCGTCCCGGATACGGAGATCAAGTAGCGATCAGCGCCCAGCGCTGACCGCGCGGCCCACGTCGGCGGCCGGGAGTCTTCAGCGACTCTCGGCCGCCGCCGGCCCCGCCCCCGGGCAAGCCACTTGCAGTTTCTCTTCGACCACTTCTTTGAGCTCACGATCACCGGCCTGGCGCTGGGATCGATCTACGCGCTCGTCGCCCTCGGCTACACGATGGTCTACGGCGTTCTGCAGCTCATCAACTTCGCCCACTCCGAGGTCTTCATGTACGGCACGTTCGCCGTGGTGTGGACCTTCTACCTCTTCGGCGCCGGTCCGGGCACAGGCACAGGCGCGCTGATCGCGCTGCTCATCGTCGCCCTGATGGCCGCCATGGCGATGTCGGCGGGCGTCGCCCTCTTGATCGAGCGCGTGGCGTATCGCCCGCTCCACAAGAAGAACTCTCCCAAGCTCGTGGCGCTGATCTCCGCGATCGGCGCCTCCTTCGCCCTCGCCGAGCTCATGGGCCTGCGCGACCGCATCGCCCGCTTCTTCGGCCTGGAGGACGCGCTCGGCCAGTACGTGTCGGGCGCCCGCGATAACCGCTCGCTGCCGGTCTCGATCACGCCGGAGCCCGTGTTCACGATCGGCGACTACGCCGTCACCACGGTCGACCTCCTCGTGATCCTCTCGGCGATCCTGATGATGTTCGCGCTCGACCGGTTCGTCCGCCGCTCGCGGATCGGCCGCGGCATGCGGGCCGTCGCCCAGGACCGAGACTCGGCCGCCCTGATGGGCGTCGACTCCAAGAAGATCTACCGGATCACCTTCCTGCTGGGCGGCCTGATGGCCGGCGCCGCAGCCACGCTCTACATGATCCGGATCGGCACCACGCGCTTCGACGCCGGCTTCATCCTCGGCGTCAAAGCGTTCACGGCGGCCGTCCTCGGCGGCATCGGCAACCTGCGCGGCGCCCTCGTGGGCGGCCTCGTGCTCGGCGTCGCCGAGAACTGGGGCTCGGCGCTGATCGGCACCGAGTGGAAAGACGTCGTCGCGTTCGTCCTGCTCGTCGTGATCCTGCTCTTCCGGCCCACCGGCCTGCTCGGTGAGTCGCTCGGAAAGGCCCGCGCATGACTGCCGCCGCGAAGCCTAGCCGCGCCAGCCGCGTCCCGCGCCCGAAGCTCTCGATGCCCGAGAGCAAGCGCGGCAAGATCCTCGTCGGCCTCATCGTCGCAGCGTTCTTCTACGCGCTGCCGCTGCTGAACCTGCCGATCATCACGACGCCCGACAGCGACTTCAGCGGCGTGCTGTTCACGATGGCGATCTACGCGATCGTCGCGCTCGGCCTCAACATCGTCGTCGGCTACGCCGGTCTGCTCGACCTCGGCTACGTGGGCTTCTACGCGATCGGGGCCTACGTCGTCGCCGTGCTCACGTCGGCGCACGCGTCGCTGCCGTACTTCCTCGTCGTTCCCATCGCGGTGATCCTCGCGATGGTCTCTGGCGTGCTCCTCGGCGCGCCGACGCTGCGTGTGCGCGGTGACTACCTCGCGATCGTGACCCTCGGCTTCGGCGAGATCATCCGCCTGACGGCCGTGAACTCCGACTGGCTCGGCGGTGCCCGCGGCATCTCGAAGATTCCGCCGCCCACGAGCATCCCGCCGGAGACCGTCGACGGCCTGTTCGAGGTACCGCACCTGGAGTGGGACGGCGTGATTCCGAGCGTCGACTGGGACACCACCACGAAGGTGCTGAAGTTCGGCGTGCTCGACGCGATCCCGTACTACTGGCTCGCGCTCACCGTCGTGATCATCGTGCTCTTCGCCGACACGCTCATCAAGGACAGCCGCGTCGGCCGCGCCTGGGAGGCGACCCGCGAAGACGAGGACGCCGCCGAGATCATGGGCGTGCCGACCTTCCGCTACAAGCTGCTCGCGTTTGCGATGGGCGCCTTCGTCGGCGGCCTCGCCGGCTCGCTCTTCGCCGCGCGGCAGGGCTTCGTGAGCCCGCAGTCGTTCCAGCTGCTCCTGTCGATGCTGTTCGTCGCGGCGGTCGTCGTCGGCGGCCAGGGCAACCGCTGGGGCGTGATCATCGGCGCCGCGCTCGTGGTCTACCTGCCAGAGCGGTTCCGCGGCTTCGCCGACTTCCGCGTGCTCATCTTCGGCATGGCGCTGATGCTGCTGGCCATCTACCGGCCGCAGGGCATCCTGCCCCCGCGCCGCACCAAACGCGCGCAGGCGATGCAAGCCGAGCTCGAAGCCCTCGAGGAGGGCGCCGACGAAGAGCAGCACGAGCTGGAGCACAAGCTCAATGGCTGATCTCGTCAAAGACCCCACCCCGGCCGAGCCCACGCCGCCGCCGATCGGCGCTCCGATCCTCGAGGTCGACAACGTGACCCTCAAGTTCGGCGGCGTCACGGCCCTCGACGGCGTCTCGTTCGACATCAAAGAGGGCGAGATCCTCGGCCTGATCGGGCCCAACGGCGCAGGCAAGACGACGTGCTTCAACGTGATGACGGGCGTCTACAGGCCCACCAGCGGCGAGGCGCGCTTCACCGGCAAGTCGCTCGCCGGCCTCAAGCGCTTCCAGATCACCCGGCTCGGGATCGCGCGGACCTTCCAGAACATCCGCCTCTTCCGGTCGATGACGGCGCTGGAGAACGTCCTCGTCGGCGCCGACGTGCACTCGTCGGTCGGTGTGCTGCGCGCCCTGTTCCGTACGCCGCGCCAGCGGTCCGAGCAAAAGGCCGCCGAGGAGCGGGCACACGAGCTGCTCGAGCTGGTCGGCATCCGCGGCAAGGCTGACGAGCTAGCCGCCAACCTCTCCTACGGCGACCAGCGCCGCCTCGAGATCGCCCGGGCGCTCGCGACCAACCCGAAGCTGCTCTGCCTCGACGAGCCTGCCGCCGGCTTCAACCCGGCGGAGAAGCAGAAGCTCATGGAGCTGATCAAGAAGGTCCGCGACACCGGCTACACCGTGCTGCTGATCGAGCACGACATGCGGCTCGTGATGGGCGTGACCGATCGCATCGTGGTGCTGGAGTTCGGCCGCAAGATCGCCGAAGGCAAACCCGCCGAGATCCGCGAGAACCCGGCCGTGATCGCCGCCTACCTGGGGGTCGATGAAGATGACGCTGCTTGAGATCGACGACCTCTCGGTCAACTACGGCCACATTGAGGCCATCCGCGACATCTCGTTTACCGTCGAAGAGGGCACGATCGCCACGCTGATCGGTGCCAACGGCGCCGGCAAGTCGACCACCCTCAAGACGATCTCCGGCCTCCTGAAGGTCCGCACGGGCACGATCAAGTTCGACGGCCAAGACATCACGTCGCTGCCGCCTTACGACCGCGTGAAGCTCGGCATCAGCCAGTCGCCGGAGGGCCGCGGGATCTTCCCGGGCATGTCGGTCCGCGAGAACCTCGACATGGGCGCGTACGTGCGCACCGACCGCAAGACGCCGGCCTACCAAGAGGACCTCGACCGCGCGCTGGCGCTGTTTCCGCGGCTTGAGGAGCGCATCGACCAGATCGCCGGCACGATGAGCGGCGGCGAACAGCAGATGCTCGCGATCGGCCGCGCGCTCATGGCGCGCCCGCGGCTCCTCCTGCTCGACGAGCCGTCGATGGGCCTGGCACCCAAGCTGATCCAGCAGATCTTCTCGATCATCACCGAGATCAACCAGCAGGGCACCACGGTGCTCCTCGTCGAGCAGAACGCCGCACAGGCCCTGAAGCGGGCCCACACGGCGCACGTACTCGACACCGGCGAGATCACCAAGTCCGGCACGGGCAAAGAGCTCGCTGACGACGCGTCGATCCAAGACGCGTACCTCGGCGGCAGCGTCTAAGCAGCCTTCGGCATCGTGCCGCCCAGCCCGCGAGCGAGCACCGCCGACGCGAGGTGCAGCGACTCGCCGACGTCGAAGTGGTCGGCGCGGAACGCGTCGATCCGCATGTGCAGCGAGATCACGCCGGCCCACGAGCCCCACAGGAAGAGCAGGAGCTTGTCGATCGGGACCGGTTGGATCTCGCCCGCCTCGATCGCGGCGGCCGCGTCGGCGCCGATCTGCTGGGCGATGCCGGCAATGCGCTCGTTCATCCGCTGCTCCATCTCGTGGATCTTGGGATTGTCGGACGGCTCACGCACGCGCATCGTCGTGAGGTAGAACGCCTCCGTCTCGTCTTGCGCGAACTGCAGGTACGCGTCGCCGGTGTTGAGCAGGCGCTGCAGCGGCGAGACCGACCAGGCGCGGTTGACGATGTAGCGCTCGTTGATCTCGAGGGCACGCGCGCACATGCTCACGAAGAGGGTCTGCTTGTCGTGGAAGTGCGCGTAGATCGAGCCGACCGACACGCCGGCGAGCGCTGCGATCTCGTCGGTAGTGGTGCGCGCAACGCCCTGCTCGTAGAAGAGGCGCGAGGCCGCGCTCACGATCGCGGCAGAGGTGCGCTCGCGGCGGCGGTCAGGGCGGCGCGGGGGCAGCGGCGGGAGCAGTCGAGGTTCAGGGGACGGTTGAGACATGGATCCTCCGGGCGGGCGCCGAGTGACGTGCGGCGCCGGGTCAGAGTCGCGATGGACAGGGCGACACCAGGAATGGTGCGCCTCTGTGACGGGCGCCACAGGAAAATGAGGCAGAATTGAGCGCTGCCTCAGCGAGTACCCGCGGGTACCACGGCCGGTAATCGAATTACCATTTGAGAGAGCCTCAAAACTTTAGCCTTACCTCAGAGTGGCACGACTGGAGCCAGCCAGATACCGCCCCCTGAGAAGTCGCCACCCCGCCTGCGGATCCGGCGGTACCGTGCTCGGATGACCGCACCGCAAGACGAACCCACCTCAACGCGCCAGGTGCGGTTCCTCGCCGGCGACTCGTTTTGCGTCGGCGACCTGTACCTCCCGGCCGACCCGGAGCCGGACGGCGGATTCCCGGTCGTGATCCTCGGCCACGGCCTCGGCGCCACACGCGACATGGGCCTCCAGCGCTACGCCGCGCGCTTCGCAGCCGCCGGTTTTGCCGCGCTGACCTTCGACTACCGCTCGTTCGGCGACAGCGGCGGCGAGCCGCGGCAGATCCTAAGGATCGGGCGTCAACACGAGGACTGGCGCGCCGCGATCGCCTTCGCGCGCACGCAGCCAGAGCTCGACGGCTCCAAGATCGCGATCTGGGGTTCGTCGTTCGGCGGCGGGCACGTCTTGCAACTCGCCGCCGGCGGCGCCGATGTGGCCGCCGTGATCGCGCAGTGCCCGTTCACCGACGGGCGCGCGTCGTCGCTCACGCTCGGCGCGCGCTCAACTGCGCGCATCGGCGCCGCAGCCGCCGCCGACCTTGCCGCCGCCGCGCTTGGGC
>JAEZDB010000086.1 GCA_023429855.1 Actinomycetes bacterium | reverse complement strand
GGCTCACGCCGGTCTGCTCGACGGGTTCGCCCGCGGGGTCCCACGCGGCGTGGTGCGCGTGCGCGTACCCCGTGGGCACCGTCCCGTCGACGAGACCTGAGAGCGCCGGTCGCCCGACCCGCGAGAGCGCGATCCACACGTGACCGATCACGAAGCCGGTGGCGGCGACCATCGTCAGGTCGTGCAGCGCGATGGTGCCCGGCAGCCGGAAGACCGTGTTGCGCTCGCCGAGCCACAGCAGGGCGCCGGAGACGAAAAACAGCACGGTGAACGCCGCCTGCACGACGGCGTTGAGCTTCTGGCCGCCGTTGAAGCGGCCTTGCGGCTCGGCACGGGCTGCGGAGCTGCGGAGCCAGCGCAGGTCGCTGCGGTCGAGGCTCTCGAACTGCGCGCGGGTGCGCCGCAGCACGCGCCGGTCGCCGAGGATCGCCACGAGGACGAGCGCCGTGAGCCAGAGCGCCGCAACGGCGAGGTGGATCGCCTTGACGACGGGGCGGTTGCCGAACGTCGCCGCCAGAAACGGCAGGAACAGCACGAGTCCGGTCGCAAGCATCGCGGTGAACGCCGATGCGTGGACGGCATGCAGCGCACGCTCGGTCCGCGAGAAGCGGTGCACGCGCGTCGAGGGGTCAAAGGCCGTTCGAGTCACCGACCCACGCGTCGCGGTCGTAGCCGCGCTGCTCCCAGTAGCCGTCCTCGATCTTGCGCACCACGCGGATGCGCGACATCCACTTCACGCCCTTGTAGCCATACATCTGCGGCATCACCACGCGGGCTGGCGCGCCGTGTTCGCGGGTGAGCGGGGCACCGTCCATGCTGTGCGCGAGCATCGCGTCGGGTGCGGCGGCCTGGCGCAGCGTGAGGGTGTCGACATAGGGCTCCTCCAGCGAGATGAACTCAAGGCCGGCCGCCCCGGGACGCGGACGCGCGAGCGCGAGCAGGTCGGCAAAGCGCACGCCGGTCCAGCCGACATCCTCGACCGACCAGCCCGTCACGCAGTGGAAGTCGCTGACTTGCTTGGCCTGCGGCAGCGCCAGCAGCTCGTCGTAGGAGAGCGACACGGGCTGCTCGACGTGGCCGTCGATCGTGAGCCGCCACGTCTTGCGGTCGAAGACCGGGAACGGCGGATTGACGGCGTAGATCCGCCAGCCCTGCCCGAACGGCACCGCCCCCCGCACGCTCTGTGGCACGGCCTTCGTCGCGTTGCCGAGCAGGTTGAGCGCCGAGCCGCCCCACGCGAGCGAGGTCAGACCGAGTCCGACGATGCCAAGGAACGCGCGGCGGCCGAGCGCCGCCGAGTCCTCGGTGGGGGCCGTGAGTACGCAGACCCCCAGCCGGCGCCCCCACCTCACGGCGACGCGGTGCGAATCCGATTCGGTCACGTTCCTCGAGCTGTTCTTCGACCTCGTGTTCGTCCTCGCGCTGACGCCACGCAGCTGATGGCCGACGAACCGACCTGGCAAGGCCTCGGCAAAGGCGTGCTGCTGCTCGGCGTGATGTGGTGGTCGTGGGTCGGCTACGCCTGGCTCACGAGCGTGATCGACCCCGAAGAAGGAGCCGTCCGCCTCGTGATGGCTGCCGATGGCGGCCCTGCTCGTCTGCTCGCTCTGCATTCCTGAGGCGTTCAACGACGAGGGGCTGCTGTTTGCGGTGGCCTACGCCGTCGTCCGGATCGCGCACATCGGGCTGTTCGTCCTCGGCAGCCGCGACGACCCGAACCTGCGCAGCTCGGTGATCGGCCTCGCCGTAAGCACGGCCGTCGGCATCACGCTGCTGACGGCCGCGTCCTTCACCGACGGCTGGCCCCAAGCGGGGCTCTGGGCGCTCGCGCTCACGCTCGATGCGGGCGGCCCGTTCTTCTTTGGCTCCGAGGGCTGGAAGCTCTCGCCGAAGCACTTTGCGGAGCGCCACGGCCTGATCCTGATCATCGCGCTCGGCGAGTCGATCGTGGCGATCGGCCTTGGCGTTGAAGGCACCGAGCTCGACGTGCCCGTCGTGACAGCGGCCGTGCTCGGCGTAGGACTCTCGTTCGCCCTGTGGTGGATGTACTTCGACGTCGTCGCGCGCGTCGCCGAGCGGCGGCTGGAGAACGCCGCGCCCGGCAAGGAGCAGAACGAGATCGCGCGCGACTCGTTCTCCTACCTGCACTTCCCGATGGTCGCGTCGATCGTGCTGATGGCCCTCGGACTCAAGAAGACGCTCGGGCACGTCGACCATCACCTCGAGCTGGTGCCGGCCGTTGCGCTCTTCGGCGGTTTCGCGGTCTACCTCTTCGCGCACGTGGCCTTCCGCTGGCGCAACGTGCGCCGGTTCAGCACGCAGCGCGTCGTGGTCGCGCTCGCGGCGCTGGCGCTCATCCCGCTGGCCCTCGAAGTGACGGCCCTCGCCTCGCTCGCGATGCTCACGGCTATAGCCGCAGCGCTCATCACCTACGAGACGATTCGCTTCCGCGAGCTGCGCGACAAGATGCGCCAGCAGCTCGCTGCACACTGAGGCCGGGCCAGCGATCGGCCAACGAGGAACCGCGCCGCCGTGGCATGGGCGTCAGGAGGTCGCGCCGCCTCCGCGGCTCACCACGCGTGCGGGCGGTAGTCCTTGAGGAAGACGCCGAAGAGGTCCTCGCCCTGCTCGCCACGGACGATCGGGTCGTAGACGCGCGCGGCGCCGTCGACGAGGTCGAGCGGCGCGTGGAAGCCGTCTTCGTGGAGCCGGGCCTTGGTGGTGTGCGGCCGCTCGTCGGTGATCCAGCCGGTGTCGATCGCGGTCATCAGGATCTGGTCGGTCTCGAACATCTCCTGCGCGCTCGTGCGAGTCAGCATGTTGAGCGCGGCTTTGGCCATGTTGGTGTGCGGGTGACCGGGCCCCTTGTAGCCGCGGCCGAACTGCCCCTCCATCGCCGACACGTTCACGACGTAGGTGCGGCGGGCCGTCGACGCCGCCATCGACGCGCGCAGGCGGCTGATCAGCAGGAACGGCGCCGTGCTGTTGCAGAGCTGCACCTCGAGCAGCTCGACCGGGTCGACCTGGTCGACGCGCTCGGTCCAGCTGTTGACGTCGACGAGGTCGGGCACCAGGCCGCCCGCGTCGATCGCGGTGCCGGCGGCGACGCGCTCCAGCGACGACGACCCGGCGGTCAGCGCGGCGGCGGTCAGCTCCTCAGCGGCGGCGATCGCGTCGCCGGGCTGCAGGTGCGGCGAGTCCAGACCGGTCAGCGCGAGCGGGTGCGCGTCGCGCGGGCGCCCGAGCACGAGCACATCGGGGACGGCGTCGTCGAGGAAGCGCGGGTCGATCTCTTCGCCCTGCAGCAGCTGCCCGTAGGAGCCGGCGCTGCGGCGCACGGTCTGCGCGGCGTTGTTGATGAGGATGTCGAGCGGGCCTGCCGCCGCAACGGAGTCGGCCAGGGCGATCACCTGTCGCGGGTCGCGCAGGTCGATCCCGACGATGCTGAGCCGGCCCAGCCACTCGGCCGAGTCGGGCATGGCGCTGAAGCGCCGCACGGCATCGGCCGGGAAGCGCGTGGTGATGGTGGTGTGCGCGCCGTCGCGTAGGAGGCGCAGCGCGATGTACATGCCGATCTTCGCGCGGCCGCCGGTGAGCAGCGCGCGGCGGCCGGTGAGGTCGGCGCGGGCGTCGCGACGCGTGTGGTTCTCCCGCGCGCAGTCAGGGCAGAGCTGGTGGTAGAAGGCGTCGATCTCGACGTAGCGCGTCTTGCAGATGTAGCACCCGCGTGGCTGCTTGAGGGTGCCGACGGTGCCGGTCTCGGTGGCCTGCAGCAGGATGCCGGCCGTCTCGTCGTCGATGCGCCCGGGCGCACCGGTCGCGGTCTTCGCGGTAATCGCGGCGTCGTGCTCGAGGATCGCGTCGCGGCGCTCGCGGCGGCGGCGCTCCTTGACGGTCTTGAACAGCCCGGCGGTGGCGCGCTGCATCGCGACCACGTCGGGGTGGTCTGGCGGCAGCTGCTCGACCTCGCTGATCAGCGCGATGGCCTCGGCGAGGCGAGCCGGATCGACCCCGGGCGGTGGTGTGGGCTCAGGCGTCACCGCTGCCAAGGGTACGCGGCAGGCCTGGCATGCGCGGCAGAGGCGTAGAGTCTCCGGGCGATGTCTGAGCAGCTGTATGGATCCGAGACCGCGAAGGCGGTCGCCAACTTCCCGATCAGTGGCGAGCGTGTGCCGATCCACGTCGTGCGTTGGCAGGCCCGCATCAAGGGCGCCGCGGCCAAGGCCAACGCCGAGCTGGGCAAGCTCGACGCCGAGCTGGCCGAGCGCATCGCCGGCGCTGCCGAGTCGATCGCCCGCGGCGACCACGACGACCAGTTCCCGATCGACGTCTTCCAGACCGGCTCCGGCACGTCGACCAACATGAACGTCAACGAGGTCATCTCCGCCCTCACCGGCGGCGACGCGCACCCGAACGACCACGTGAACATGGGGCAGTCGAGCAACGACACGTTCCCCTCGGCGGTCCACCTCGCCGCGCTCGACCAGGCCACGAACCAGCTGCTGCCGTCGCTCGCGCAGCTCGAGGCGTCGCTCACCGCCAAGGCCACCGAGTTCCACGACGTCGTCAAGTCGGGCCGCACCCACCTGATGGACGCCGTTCCGGTCACCCTCGGCCAGGAGTTCTCCGGCTACGCCGCGCAGATCCGCCTCGCCCAGAAGCGCATCAAGAACGCCCTCCCGCAGGTCGGCCAGATCCCGCTCGGCGGCACCGCGACCGGCACTGGCCTCAACACGCACCCCGAGTTCGCGGCCGTCACCCGCGGTTTCCTCGCCAACGACTCCGGCCTCGACCTCATCGCCCCGCCCGAGGACCCGTTCGAGGCGCAGGCCAACCGCGACGCCCTCGTCGAGCTCTCCGGCGCCCTCAAGGTCGCCGCCGTCTCACTCACGAAGATCGCCAACGACATCGCCCTGATGGGCTCAGGCCCGCGCTCCGGCATCGGCGAGCTCTTCCTGCCCGAGCTGCAGAAGGGCTCCTCGATCATGCCCGGCAAGGTCAACCCGGTCCTCCCCGAGGTCGTTCTGCAGGTCAGCGCGCAGGTGATCGGCAACGACACCGCCATCACCGTCGGAGGCTCGCAGGGTCAGTTCGAGCTCAACGTCCGCATCCCGCTGATCGCCCGCAACCTCCTGCAGTCGATCCACCTCCTCTCGACCGCCTCCGTCGCGTTCGCCGAGAAGTGCATCGACGGCCTCGAGGCCAACCAGGCTGGCTGCGACGCCTCCGCCGGCGGCACCCTCGCCGTCGCCACCGCCCTCAACGAGGCCATCGGCTACGACCTCGCGACCACGATCGTCAAGGAGGCCACCAAGACCGGCGAGCCCCTCCGCGACGTGGCGCTGCGCAACGGCGTCGCCGCCGACCTCTACGACGAGACGATCAACCTCCGCGCGATCGCGGCGGGCAACCAGGCCTGAGCGGACCTCGTTTGCACCTTCCGTCCGCCCGCAACCGGCCCGGCCTAGAGGCCTAGTCCAGTCGCGGGCGAACGGAACCTGCGGCGCGATCTCCCGCCCAGTCCTGGTCGCCGGGCAACCAGGCCTGAAGCCGGTCAGCCCCGCCGGGCGCCCCTGATCCGAGCAGCCGCCTTGTCGCGTGCCGAGCGCTTGGGCTCGGGGCGCATCAGCGGCAGGCCGCCGTCGACGCCGTACGACGCGCCCGTGACGTAGGACGCCGCAGGCGACGCGAGGAACCCGACGACGGCGGCGACCTCCTCGGGCGTCCCCATACGCAGCATCGCGATCTCGCGGTTCGTGAGCGTGTGGGGGTCGACGCCCTCCTGGCCCGTCATTCGCGTGGCGATGGCGCCCGGCGCGACGCTGTTGACGGTGATCCCTAGCGGCGCGAGCTCGAGCGCCAGCGTTTTGACGGCGCCGCCGAGGCCGTGCTTGGCCGCCGTATACGCGACGGCCCCGGAGAGCGGGACATGCTCGTGCACGGAGGTGATCGCGATCAGCCGGCCGCCGACGCCTCTCTCGCGCAGGACGCGGGCACCAGCGAGCAGGGCGGCGGTCGTCCCGACCAAGTTCACGTCGATTACCTGCTGAAGGGCGTCGACTCCGGTGTCGCTGCCGGCCCCGTCGTCACCGGCTCCGGCGCTGACCACCAGCACGTCGAGGCCGCCGAGCCGCTCGACGAGGTCGTCGATCACCTTGGCGACCGAATCTGCGTCAGCCAGGTCGAGTTTGGCGAGGTGCGTGCCGGCGCCGTGGGCGTACGCCTCGCGGGCTCCGCTCGTCGCTTCGCCTTCGTCGCGGAACCACGTCAGGCCGAGGTCGTGGCCGTCCTTCGCGAGCTGCCGTGTGATCGCCGTGCCGATCCCGCCTTCGACGCCGATGACGATAGCTCGGGGGCGATCCGACATCGCGCCAGCGTACCGCTGGGCGGCGTCGCCAGCCGGCGGGCGCCGGTCAGCACGAAGCCGCGCCTACAGCGGCAGGTTGACGGCGCAGGGGATCTTCGACGAGGGGTACCCCGGATCGAGCGCCTGCAGCACCAGGCCATGGGTGCGCTTGGAGAACGGCAGCGTGAAGTGGTCGGAGAGGTCCTGCACGCAGCCGTCCTGGATCGTGACGTTGCGGACGCTCGCCCCAGGGCCGGCCGTGAGAAACGCCTTGGTGTAGGGCAGGCTGATCTCGTCGAGCTTGGTCCCGATCATGGTGTAGTTCACGCCCGGCGCCGTCTCGTCGCCCGCGTTGATCTCGCGCAGGAACGGGGAGCCCTCGGTGAGGTCGACGGAGGACGGGCCCCAGATGTCGCGGACCTGCTTCCACTTCTGGAACCAGCGCACCCAGTCGGTCAGGCCGAAGGCGGTGCCGCCGTGGTTGGCCGAGTTCAGGCCGATCACCGTGTGGACCTTGTTCTGCGACGGGGCGGCGGCGTTGGCGCCGCCGTCCCACTTCAGGTAGGCCCGGGCGACGAGGCCGCCCTGCGAGAAGCCGACGAGGTCGACCTGCTTGGCGCCCGTCTCGCGTAGGACGCGATCGACGAAGTCGCGCAGCTCACGCGAGGAGCTGCGGATCGACGCGAGGCCCTTGATCGCCGGGAAGACGCCGAGGCCGTAGGGGTAGGAGCCGTAGTTGCGGCCGAAGACGCAGTAGCCCTCGCGCTTGAGCGGGAGAGCGAAGTTCGAGAAGTTCGCGAGCAGGTTGGCGTAGGTGCCGTGCAGCAGGATCACCGGCCGCGGGTGCGCGGCGCTGGGCTTGCAGTTCCAGTCGTTCGCGCCCTTGGGTGCCGCCGACGGGGTGAGCACGGCGGTCCACAGGGCCGCCCAGGCGCTGTCGACGACCGGCCCGGTGCGGGCGGCCGAAGCAGAGGCAGGGGACGAAAGAAGTGCGGTGCCGCAGACGAGCAGCACCGCAAGCAGCCGGGGGCGGGACGAGCGCACCGAACTCCTTGGCGACGGGACGGGACGCCCTTCATTGTGACGGAAGCCACAGACAGAGGGAAGCCTGTGGGCGCCCGATTTCGCAGGAGCCGCGTATGAGTCGCGACGTCCGGGGGGCTACAAGAACGGCAGCACGATCCCGCATGGCACGCGCATCGTGCTGACGGGGTCGAGCGCGCGGACGACGAGCGCCGCCGCGCGTGGGCTGTAGGTGATGTTGAAGTGGTCGGACAGGTCGGTCGGGCAGCCGCGCTGCAGCACCAGGTTCGTGACGGAGCCGGGCGCTCCGGCAGCGCCGGGCGCGCCGGGCCCGGCCGCGAGGTGCGCCCCGCGATACGGGACGCTGACTTCGTCGGTCTGCGTGGCGATCATCGTGTAGCGCACGCCGGGCACCGTCTCGCTGCCGGCGTTCAGCTCGCGCAGCAGCGACGAGCCGACGACGAGGTCGAGCGGGCCGGCGCCGAGCTGCGACCGGACGAGGCCCGTGAGCCCGAAGCCCTTCATCAGGTCGGTGAGGCCGAACAGCTTGGTGCCGTGGTTCACGCCGCTGAGGCCGACGAGCGCGTGGACGGCGTTTGCTGCAGGGTCGGCCGGGTTGGCTCCGCCGCTCCAGCGCAGGTACGCCCGCGCGACGACCGCGCCCTGCGAGTAGCCGACCAGGTCGACCTGCGGTGCGCCCGTGGCGGTCCGCACGCGATCGACGAAGGCCGCGAGCTGGTCCGCCGAGCTTCTGATCGATCTCATGCCGTACACCCCGAGGCCGCGGAGCTGGCCCGCGCCGTAGTTCAGCGAGAACACGCAGAAGCCCTGGCGCTTCAGCGCCGGCGCGAGCGCGGCGAAGCTGTTGAAGCGGTTAGCGAACGTCCCGTGGACGAGCACCACGGGTCGCGGATGGGCCGCGGTCGGCTTGCATGCGAAGTCGTCGGCACCGCGGGGTGACGCGTCGGGGTGCAGCACGCCATACGGGACGGCGAGCGTGAAGTTGCTCAGCACCGGTCCTTGCTTGGCCGACGCAGGCGCGGCCGCCGCGCCGAGCACGGGAGCGAGGGAGACGAGCAGCGCCAGGGTGGCGCGAACCTGAGGCACGCGCAGCACGCGGGGCTCCAAGGGGCGAGACAGTTGGGACAGCGGCGCACGGCGGACCACCGCGACCACCACGGACCGTACTCCGGTGTGCGTTCGGCGTCGAGGCGGAATGCGGTCTGGATACGCTCAGGCGCATGACCCTGCCGGTGCAGCCGCCGCTCCAGCCCCAGCTCGCCCGCGGCCGCGCCGCGCTCCCGACCGACGGCGGTTGGAGCTTCGAGCCGAAGCTCGACGGCTTCCGCGCGATCGCGTTCGTCGACGGCGACCAGGTCCATCTGCTGAGCCGCGGCGGCAAGCCGCTCGAGCGCTACTTCCCCGAGGTCACGTTTCCCGCAGGCCGTTACGTGCTCGACGGCGAGCTGATCATCGACGCCGACTCCGGGGCGGCGGAGTCCGAGAACTTCGACGCGCTCTCCCAGCGCATCCACCCGGCCGCGTCCCGGATCGAGCGGCTGTCGGTCGAGACCCCGGCGCGCTACGTCGCCTTCGACCTCCTCGCGCGTGACGACGACAGCCTGATGGAGCAGCCGTTTGTCGAGCGCCGCGCCGCGCTCGAGGCGCTGTTCGGCGTCGAGCCTGGCTCGGTCACGCATGCCGACGACGGCCCGGTCGCCGGCACCTGGGCCGTCGGCACGACCGCGTCGATCAGCCCGGCCGTCTCGACGCCTGAGGAGGCTGAGCAGTGGCTGACGGGCCGCGGCGAGGGCGTCGTCGCCAAGGACCTCGCGTCGCCGTACCTGCCGGGCGAACGCAAGGCGATGCTGAAGATCAAGCGCCTGCGCACGATCGACGCCGTGATCGCCGGCTACCGCACGGGCAAGGAGGAGGGCACGGTCGGGTCGCTGATGCTCGGGCTCTACGACGAGGATGGCGAGCTGCGCGTCGTCGGCCACACCAGCGGGCTGAAGGCCAAAGAGAAGCGCGAGCTCGTCGACACGCTGCGGCCCTACGAGACGGGCCAGTCCGGCAGCGCCGACCCGAGCCGCTGGCGCCCAGATGAGGAACTCGCCTGGGTCGCGCTCCGGCCTGAGCTGGTGATCGAGGTGAGCTTCGACCAGGTCAGCGCGGGCCGCATCCGCCACGGCGCCAAGCTCCTGCGCTGGCGCGACGACAAGACGCCCGCGGAGTGCACGGTCGACCAGCTCGACCAGTAGAAGCGGGGCAGATTACCCGTCTATGGGCCGGGTAATCCGACCCAGGTTGCGTCGCGGCGCCGACGTGGGTCGGTTTACCCGTCTCTGAGCCGGGTAATCCGACCCAGGTCCGCTCCGAACCGGGCTGACCCAAGACGCAAAGGGGCGGCCCCGCAGGACCGCCCCTTCTCGGAACGCGATGTTCCAGTGCGTGCGCGCGGCGGCCCGTCACCATCAGGCCGCTGCGGTGTTTCAGCCGTCCGCTAGAAGACCGGCAGCTGGAAGTCGCAGGTCGCGCGGCTCGGGTTCGGCAGGCCGAGGGCGTTCTTGACGTACCAGAGCGTGCGAGCGCTGTAGGTCATCGAGAGGTGGTCGGAGAAGTTCGTCCCGCAGTTGTTCTGCAGGTTGATGTTCGCGACGTAGGCCCCGGCAGGGTTGTTCGTGATGTAGCCGTTGTGGTAGGGCGTCGTGACCTCGTCGTACCGGGTCGTGATGTTCGTGTACCGGATCCCGGCGACCGTCTGGCCACCCGAGTTGAGGGCGTTCATGAACGCCGAGCCCTGGACCTGGTCGGCGGCCGCCTGGCCGAGGACGAGGCCGACGCCCGAGAGGACGCCGAGTTCACGCCCGAGCGTGCCGATGCCGAGCAGCGTGGTGCCGTTGTTGGTCGCGGCCAGCGCGACGAGGTTGTTGACCTTGGATGCGCCGCCCCAGTACTTGATGTACGCGCGCGGCATCATGCCGCCCTGCGAGTGGCCGACGATGTCGACCTTTGACGCGCCGGTGGCCGCGAGGACCTGGTTGACGAAGACGCCGAGCTCGCGGCCGGAGTCCTTGATGTCTTCGGTGCCGTAGAGCGGCAGTGCCGGGTTGTTCGCGCCGTAGTTGAAGGCGAAGACGCAGGCGCCGGAGCCCTTGAGCTTCGGAGCGAGGTACGCGAAGTTGGAGTACTTGCTCTCCCACGTGCCGTGCACGAGGACGATCGGCAGGCGACCCGGGATCTTGCAGTTCCAGTCGTTGACGCCCTGCGGGTCGATGTTCTTGTCGCTCACGAGCTGCGTGGTAAACGCGCCCATGAACGAGGCCTGGTAGGGGCCGACGGCGGCATCGGCGGCAGGAGCGGCAGCGAGGGCGCTCGCGCCGGCAGCCATGACGGCAAGCGCGCGGGCTCGCATCGACTTCACGAACATGGGGACAGTTCCTCTCGGACAAAGAGGGGTGCGGGAACACCCGGGACAGAGTCGGATTCGGCCCGACGGGGGACGAACCACCGGCAAAACGTAGCGGAAGTGTGACGTCCGTCCTAACAAGTTTTTCGAGCGAGACTCACTTTTGGGGTGGCATTCAAAACTTTGGGAGCGAGCGATGCGCGCCCGACGACGGACGAGCCCGGCTCGAGGCGTCGCATCGTCGGCCTTGCAGGAGTCGCCGCTGGGCCCGCGAACATGCAGGGGCGATGACCATGACTGCCACGCCCGTCTCCGCCGCCACCACTGCGCGTCGTCGCGCAGACGCACCCGCGCCGGTCCTCGGCGGCGAGGCGTGGATCGTGCCGTTCGAGCAGGGCGGCCACCCGTGGCTCAGCGCGTCGACGCCGCAGTTCGCGGTGACCGACCGCCGCGCAGCCACGCCCGGCACGCACCGGAGCTAGCGCCCGTGCCGCTCATCCGCAGCGGCCGCCGACAGCGCTAGAGCGCGCCCGAAGGCGCTCACCCTCCAGCAGAAGACAGCGCCGCAGGCACGAGCATTCGATAGGAAGACGGCGCCGCAGGCACGACCGAGTGCGTCTCGACGCGCACTCGGGCTACGCGCTGAGGCGGGGGGGGGGGGGGGGGG
>JAEZDB010000074.1 GCA_023429855.1 Actinomycetes bacterium | reverse complement strand
CGAAGCCCGACGGCCCGGGTGCGGTCGGGCGGAGGTCGATCGAGAATTCCGAGGCCTCCATCGCGAGGCGGCGCAGACGCTCGCTCACTCCAGCAGCTAGCGACTTCGCCGCTGCCTTGCGCGCTTTCGTGAGGGCTGCGGCCGCCGCTTCGCGCCGCGCGACCGTGTCGGCGACGTCGGCCTCGAGCCGCGCTCTGGCCGTGTCCACATCGCCCAGCTCCTCCAGGACCGAACGGCACGCGTCAGCGTGCTCCAGGACGGCCTCGGTCGTGCCGCCGTACTTGCGCAGGACGCGCTCCAGCTCCGACATCCGCAGCTCCACGGCCTCCAGGCCGCCAGGCTCGGACTCCAGATCGGCGAGGTAGCTGCGCAACTCCGCGCCGATGTCGGCGAACTCGATTGCGGCCGAGCGGAACCGCTCGATGAGCGGGTCGAGCGCCTCGTCGACGTGCTCCGCTCCCTCGAGCTCAGCCAGGGCAGCCGCGCTCAGCGACGCGATCCCGCGCACGTCGACCTCGTCGGCGTCGATCGCCTCGGCACCAGCGGCCGCGGCGCCGCGGAGCCGCTCCAGGTGCCGCAGACGCTCGCGCTGCCCGCCGAGCTCTTCCGCTTCACCAGGCTGCGGGTCGATGCGCTCGATCTCCTCCAGCTCGAAGCGGGCCATGTCGACACGCCGCTCGCGCTCGGCTGCCAGCTCGTCGAGTTCGGCGAGCCGCGCCTGCGCCGCGCGAACCGCCTCGTGGGCGGTGGCGGCGGCGCTGAGACGCGCGACCTGCGCGGGCCCCGCCGCTGCGTCGACCAGCTCGAGCTGCGCCTTCGGCTCGACCAGCCGACGGTGCTCGTGCTGCCCGGTGAAGGCGATGAGCGCCTCAGCCACCTCACGCAGCTCGGTGGCGGTCGCCGTGCGTCCAGCCACGTAGGCCCGCGTGCGGCCCTCGGCCGTGATGCGGCGAGCCAGAACGAGCTCCTCTGCGTCGGCTGGGATCCGGTCGCCGAGGAGCGCCCGCAGCGGATCGGTGAGCTCGAACACGCCTTCGACATAGGCCTCGCGCGCCCCGGTGCGCACGAGCGACTGCTTCGATCTCCCCCCGAGCAGCAGGTCGAGCGCGCTGGCAAGCATCGTCTTGCCAGCACCGGTCTCCCCGGTGATCACGTTGAGTCCTGGACCGAGGCGCAGCTCAGCTCGCTCGATCAGGACGAGGTTCTCGACACGCAGTTCAAGAAGCACGATTGCGTTGTACCGTAGCCGTCGGACGAACACACGTTCGCAACTGCAACGAATCGCGCACGTACTGCACCAATTCGCACCGGCCACCGGGATTCCGGCCGGCTGCGCCTAACCCCGCAGGTGGCCGAACTTCTCGCGCAGCCGCGCGTAGAAGCTGGATCCCGGCAGCTGCGCCAGGACCGACGCAGCCGGCCGGTAGCCGAGCGTGACCCGGCGGCCCGGATCGACGAGCACGCCGTTGGGGCGGCCGTCGACGAGCACCTCGAGGGCGTCCTTGCCGCGGTTCTCGACGACGAGATTGTCGTTCGGCGACACCACGATCGAGCGAGCGGTGAGCGAGTGCGGCGCGATGAACGACACGCCGTAGCCCTCGACGCCCCACGCGAGGATCGGGCCGCCGTTGGCCAGGTTGTAGCCCGTGGAGCCCGCTGGCGTGCAGGCGACCAGGCCGTCGCAGCGGATCGCGCCGAGCACGGCATCGTCGACGCCGTAGCCCAGCTCGGCGACCCGCGAACCCATCTGCCGGTGGATCGAAACGTCGTTGATGCCGAAGTGCACGCCTGCTTGGCCCTCGACTTCCATCGTGACCCCAGGAACCTCGAGGCGGTCGAAAGCCCCGTCGAGCGCCTGGGCGAAGGTCTCGACCAGGTCGACGGGCTCGGCGGTGGCGAGGAAGCCGACCTGGCCGAAGTTGACCGCGAAGACGGGAACGCCCGTGCCAGTGAAGCCGCGCAGCGCCCGCAGGATCGTGCCGTCGCCGCCGAGCGTGATGCAGACCTGCACGCTGGGGTCCTTCGTCACGTCGGGGACCACGTGCACGCCCAGCGCCGCGAGCCGCTCGCGCGCAGCCTCCTGCTCGTCGATGCAAAGCTCGACGCCGCGCTCGCTGCATGCAGCCAGCAGCGTGCGGACCGGCGACTCGATGCCGTGGACCGACTCGTGCGTCATGAGCGCGACGCGGGAACGGGTCACCTCGCTCATGCCGTCCAGTCTGACGCGTCGGTCGACGGAGCTTTCACGCGATCCCCGCTTCGATCTCGGGCGTGAGCTCGGTGCTGGCACCCGCGCGCGCACCCTCGACCAGGTGCAGGAAGGTCTCGCGGTTGCCCTTCGGCCCCGGCAAGCCGGCCGGCGCAGCTCCAGCGATCGCCCAGCCCAGTGCCACCGCCGCGGCAGCGACCGACCGCACCGCGTCCTGGCGATCGCCAGCGTCGCGTACGACGCCCTGCTTACCCACACGGTCCTTGCCGACCTCGAACTGCGGCTTGACCATCAGCAGCGCGTCGAAGGTCGGGCCGACACAGGCGGCGACGGCCGGCAGCACCTTCGTGAGCGAGATGAACGACACGTCGGCAACCACCGCTTCCACCGGGTCGCCGACCTGCTCGGGCTGCAGCTCGCGGGCGTTCGTGCGTTCAAGGACCGTGACGCGCGGGTCCTGGCTCACACTCCAGGCCACCTGCCCGTAGGCGACGTCGACGCCGACGACCGACGCCGCGCCGCGCTGCAGCAGGCAGTCGGTGAAGCCGCCGGTGGAGATCCCGACGTCGAGCCAGCGCCGGCCTTCGACCTCGATGCCGAGGTCGTCGAGCGCCGAGGCGAGCTTGTGGCCGCCGCGCGAGACGTACTCCTTGCCGCCCCGCACGGCCAGCTCGACCTCGGGGTCGACGAGCTGCCCGGGCTTGGAGGCCGGCTCGCGGCCTACACCGACGAGGACCTGGTTGGCCATGATCGCCGCCGAAGCGCGGGCGCGTGACTCGAAGAGCCCGCGCTCGACCAGCAGCGCGTCGATGCGGGTCCGAGCCATCGCGCGCACCTTAGAGAACCGCGCGCCGCGCCGGTGTAGCCGTGCAAGAACGCGTGCGGCTGTGGGCCCGGTCACGCCTGGTAAGCCGAATTACAGCGTCATGTGCGGAGCCTCACGACCAGCAGGGGGACAGCACGCTGCCCTGTGCCCCAGATCACCCGGCACTGCGCCAGAGCTGCGCTTACGTAGGTGGCGTGTTCACTGAGCTCTCACCCACGTCCACCCGCCCCGCTCGACCGCCCCTCTCTCGCCGCCGTCGCGCTGGCACGATCTCCCTCGAGCTCCAGTCGGGGCTCAAATTCGGCGTCGGCGTTGCCCTCGGCGCCGTCGCCCTCTGGGCTGCCATGCCCACGGCCGCAGCAGGCCTCCTCTTGACGCTCGCCGTCGTGCTGGGCTACCGCTCGCTGCTCGTGCTCGGCAACGACCCGTCCGGGCCGCAGGCCGTCCGCCCGCGCGATCACGCGCACTGGGACGGCGTTCTTGCGGCGCTGCTCGCCGTCACCGCCGTCGTGATCGCTGCAGCTGGCTCCACCGTCGGCGCCATCGTCACTGGGGCCGCCGCACTCGTGCTCGCGCTGCTGCGCCTGCGCACCCGCTACGTCGCCGGCTGAGCAGACGACGGCACGCGCCGAGCGTCTGCACGTCGTGCGCGGCTCGCCTCAGCCAACCGGGACCGGCTCCGCCGTCACGATTCGGTCGCGGCCGGTGCGCTTGGCCTCGTAAACCGCGGCGTCGGCGGCTTCGAGCATCAGCTCCCAGCCTTCGACGCCTTGCCGCGCCGCGACGCCGACGCTGGCCGTCATCTGGATCCCGTCGACGGCGCGGTCCTCACGCAGGATCGCGCAGAACTGCTCGGCGCGGGCGATCGCCTGGTCGATCGTCGCACCCGGCATCACGACGGCGAACTCCTCCCCACCGACGCGCGCAACCAGGTCGCTCGTGCGGCACGACGCACCGAGCAACTCGGTGAAGCGCGCGAGCGCGCGGTCGCCGACCGGGTGGCCGAACTCGTCGTTGATGCGCTTGAAGTGGTCGATGTCGATGAGGAGCGCCGTGATGGGCCGGTCGTCGACGACCGAGCGGTCGTAGTGCCGCGCGAACCGCCGCTGGAAGCCGCGCCGGTTGAGCAGGCCCGTCAGCGGGTCCGTCGTCGAGGAGTGGCGCAGCCCGTCGATCGTCGTCCCGAGGTTCTCCGATAGCGCGCGGACCGTTGCGATCACGGCCAGCCCCGCCAGGAGGGTCAGGAGAAAGTCGACCCACGGAAAGCCGCCGGGCGCGTCTTGCAGCCACAGCGCGATGCCGTAGCCGAGCGCGGTCGACCCCATCACGATCCCGAGTTCGATCCGCGAGAGCAGGTAGGCCGCGCCGAGCACCGGCCACACGTAGAAGAGCGGCACCATCTCCACGCCGTCGAGGATGGCGACCAGGCCGGTGATCGCCACGATCGTCGTGCCGATCACGAGGCGGGTCGCGCCGAGAAACGAGGTCTTGCCGCGTTGGAGCGCCAGCACTGCCGCCAGCACGACGAGCCACGCGGCTGCCGCGTGGGCCACCGCTGGCGCGTCGCTCGTGACCGAGGGCACAGCCAGCACGGCCTCGACGACCAGCGCGCCGACGAGCAGCATCAGGATCGCAAAGCGCCGCCAGCGCACAATCGAGCCACGCTCGGGGATGAGATCGGCCGGGGCGACCGGAGCGGGTTCGGGTGAGGTTTTCGGGGAAGTGGAGAACACGGCGCTGCCACGCTCCTGCAAGGGGAAGCCGGGCAACCGCGGAAGCACTGGGGACGTTCAAGCCACGCGTTCGACCGGCGTCCGACGGTAATACGCCAGCCCGAGAACGGCAACGTGGATTGCTAGAACATCCGGCTGGAACGCGGCAGTTCCCGAACGACGGCGTCCAGAAGCGCGGTAGTGCGACCGGCCGCTCGCAGCGGCTCGGGCCGCCGCCGACTTACCGCGCGACGGCCGAGCGTGCGGCGCCCGGAGCGTCGGCCCGGAGGCCCAGACGC
>JAEZDB010000501.1 GCA_023429855.1 Actinomycetes bacterium | reverse complement strand
CTGCCGCGGCGGCGTCGGCAGCCAGGCGCGGCAGCCGCTGCTCGTCGGCGACGCGGTCCTGGAGCGACCCCGCGCGGGCGCGTGCCTCGCGAGCCGCTGGAGCCCACCGGTCTTCGTCGCCCGCGATCGCGTCGCCGGCAACACTCGCCAGCCACTTGGTCGCCTTCGGCATGCGCGCGGCGTGTGCCGCGAGCGCGGTCTCGCGGCTCTCCAAGGCCTTCTCAAGGTCGACGACCGCGACGAGGCGGCCGTGCGCAGCGTCGGCGTCGGCGAACGCGTTGCCGGCGGCCTCGAGCGTCGCAATGGCCTCGGCGGCGCCAGCGGTCGCCGCCAAGCGCTGCGCTGCCACCCACGACTGAACTTCGTCCGTCGAGGCGCCGGGACTCGGCACGCCGTCGTCTTCCGGGCTTGCGCCGATCGCCCCTGCAAGCCGGTCCACGATCCCGTCGAGCCGGTCGGCGGCATCGGCCAGCGTGGCCTTCGCCTCCTCCGCGCGCTCGCGCAGCCAGTGCTCGACCGACTTGTAGTGGTCAACGCGGAACAGCTTCTCAAGCACCTCTCTGCGGTCCTTTTCCGATGCGCGCAAGAAGCCGGCGAACTCGCCCTGGGGGAGCAGGACGACCTGCGCGAACTGGTCGGCGCTCATGCCCACGAGGTCCTGAAGCTCCGTGCTGATCTCGTAGAAGTCTGTCGACCGCGGGACCCACATCCCGTCGATGTATTCCTCGAGCGAGGCCGATGCCTTCGCCATCGTGAGGCCCTCGCCACGGGTCTTCGGGCGCGTGTGGTCGGGACTACGTCGAACCAGCAGACGGCGCCCCGCCACCGTGAACTCAAGCTCAACCTCAGGCTTAGTGTTGAGGTCTCGGAGGTCGCTGACGATGCGTTCGCGGGCCCGCCGCTCGCGCTTCCCGTCACCCCCGCGCGCGCCCGGAACCGTGCCGTACAGCGCGAACACCACGGCGTCGAGCACCGTCGTCTTGCCTGCGCCGGTCGGGCCGGTCAGCAGGAAGAGCCCCTGCGCGGTGAGCTCGTCGAAGTCGAGTTCCTGGCGCTCGGCGTACGGGCCGATGCCTTCGACGGAGAGGCGGTGCAGCCTCAACGCAGCGCCTCTTCGCGGCCGAACGCCTCAAACGCCTCCTGGAGCAAAGCATGCTCCTCGGCATCCGCCGCCGTGCCGCCGCGGACCTCGGCCAGGAAGCGCTCGGCGACCTCGAGCTCGCTGCGCCCGCGGACGCGCTCGCCGTAGCTGAGCGTGGCATCCAGTTCCTCTGCTCCGTCGCGCACGGGCTCGTGCGCCAGTTTGAGAATGTGCGGGTAGCGGCGGCGCAGCTGCTCCATCGCCAGCTTCGGACGCAGGCGGTCGGTCAGGGTCGCTTCGACCCACGCGCTTTCGGCCGACGCATGCTCGTCGCCCGTGAGCAACTCGTCGAGTGTGCCTCGCAGGCGCGCCATCGCGCGCGGTTGCGGGGTGGGGATCAGTTCGACCTCGGGAGCAGCTCCCGCCGCGAGCGTTACCATGGCGACCGACTTCTTGTCGGCGGCCTCGTCGAACGAAAACGCCAGCGGCGCACCGCTGTAGCGCACGCGGTCGCCCAGGCCCTGCGGGCGATGCAGGTGGCCCATGGCCACGTAGTCGACGCCGGCGAACAGCTCGCGCGGTACGGCAGCCACGCCGCCGACGTCGATCGAACGCTCCACACCACCGCCGGTCTCTCCGACCTGCTGCCCGCCGGCGACCACGCCATGAGCGGCCACGACTGCGAAGTCGGCGGCGCGCTGGTCGCGATCCACGGCGATCTGGCTGAGCGCGGCTCCAAGGACACCCGCGTGCGAGGGCTGGAGTGCGCCGAGGGCCGGCGCGGCGCTCGGCGGGTCGAGGTAGGGCACGCCATAGAGCGCCGCGCGCTCGTCGCCGGCGCCGCTCGTGATCTCAATGGCGGCCGCGATGCGGTCCAGCCGGGTGCGGATGTGGATGCCTGCGGCCTCGGCCACGCGTGCGTTCATGCCGAGGCGGATCGCCGAGTCATGGTTGCCGCTCGTGATCACAACTGGCACACGTGTCTCAGCCAGCTGCGTGACCGCCTCGTCGAAGAGCTCGACCGCGGCGAGCGGCGGATAGGCACGGTCGAAGACGTCGCCCGCGAGGATCAGGGCGTCTGGGCGCTCGCTCCGGACGAGCTCGACGATCTGCTCGATCACCGCTGCCTGGGCATCCAGCAGGCTCGCACCGTGGAGGGTGCGGCCCAGGTGCCAGTCGGCGGTGTGGAGCAAACGCATCCGGCGATCCTAGATCGCCCGCCGGACGGGAACAGGCGTTCGCCAGGAGCGCCTGCGTGGACGCTATTTGTCGGCGATCGTCGCCTTGACCGAACCGGTCAGGCCGGTGCCGCCTGTGGCTTTGGCCGCGGCGCCGGTGAGGCCCGCGAACACGCGGTACTTGAGTTCGTGGGTGCCAGGTGTCTGCGCGCTCATGCGCCAGCGCAGCGTGCGCGTGCGGCCCGGTTCGAGCCGGCCGCCCGGGTAAAGATTGCTGCTGCTGAGCGGGGTGCGGTCGGGCGAGCCGTCGACGAACCACGCGGCCCGCGTGACGTCGTCGGGCAGGTCGTCCTTCTCCGTGCGCACGCGGCCTTCGATGCCGGGCGTGGCGAGCGTGGTCTCCTCGTTGCCGGTCAACTGAACGAGCAGCTCTGGCGCAGGGTTGGCGCCGACGTTCTTGACCGTCATCGAGAGGACGACGTCGTCGCCGCTCGTCTGCTCCGTCTTGGAGAACTTCGCGGGGGAGACCTCGAGCGTGACCGGCTTGACTGCCGCGTCGGGCTCGGGCTCGGCGACCCCACCGCACGCACCAAGTGAAAACGACGCCGTGACCGCTACGCCCAGCGTGACCAGTCGCACCCGGGAATTGGTACGTCGGATTCCGCCGGCACCCACGCCTGGGGACTGTGATGAGATGGGCAGGGAGCTGCGCAGCACAGCGCGAACCCTACCCTGACCCGCCCGTGTCTTCGCATCACCCCGACATCCGGCGTCGCTTCGTGCGGCGCTCCGGCCCGTTGCCGCTCCCATTGCGCCGGGCTTCCAGCAACCGTGCAACGTCTGTGTCGGATATCTCGTACTGTTCCCGGTCGGTGACCCCAGCCGTCTACAACTCGGAGGGCGACGCATGAGCGTCGTCGGACGCGCCATCGCTCCTGCCCGGGAGACGTTCGCGGAGATCGGCAGCATGATGCTGCTCACTTCGCGCACGGTGAATTCGGCGATCCGCCCGCCCTACCCGTACGGCCCGGAGTTCGTCGGCCAGTTCCTCTTCACGCTGCGCCTCTGCTGGCTGCCGCTCCTGATCTCCACGGTCGCCGTGAACTTCGGCGCCCCGGGTCTGCAGGCGATCAACTTCCTGAACCTGTTCGGCGCTCCCGATCGCCTCGGCGGCTTCTTCGTCGTTGCAGCCATCCGCGAGTTCGCGCCCGTCGTGACCGCCATCGTCGTCGCCGGCGTCGCGGGCACCTCGATGACCGCCGACCTCGGCGCCCGCAAGATCCGTGAAGAGCTCGACGCCCTCCAGGTCCTCGGCGTCGACCCGGTCAAGAACCTCGTCGTCCCGCGGTTCCTGGCGCTGATGGTCGTCGCCTCGCTCTTCGACATCTACGCGGTCCTCTTCGGCCTTTCGGGCGGCATCATCGCCACGCTCGTCAACGGCGAGCCGCTGGCCCCGTTCTTCGCGACCTTCCTCACGAACGCGTCGATCACCGACCTCTGGGGCTCGCTGATCAAGTGCACGCTGACGGGCGCGATCATCTCGATCGTCTGCTGCTACAAGGGCATGACGGCCTCCGGCGGCGCCGAGGGCGTCGGCCGCGCGGTGAACCAGGCCGTGGTCATCGCCTTCATCGGCACCTTCGCGTTCAACTACGTCTTCACGCAGACGCTGCTGGCCACGCACCCCGAGCTGCAGGTGCTCCGATGAGCGTCATGGCGCGGTTCGAGCACTCCGCCGTCGGCGAGGCCGTCGGCAACGCCGGCGAGATGGTCCAGTTCGCCATGCGCGTGCTGAAGAACATCTTCAACCTGAAGGTCTTCCACTTCACGGGCGAGCTGATCCGCCAGGCAGGCCTCCTCATCGTGAGCTCCGGCGCCGTGATCGTCTCGATGATCTTCGTCATCGGCCTGCAGTGCGGCATCGAAGGCGGCTACAACACCGCCGCCGTCGGCGCTCCCGCCTACGCCGCGCTCTTCACGGCGTGGTGCGACCTGCGCGAGCTCGTCCCGTACGTGTTCGGCTACATGATGGCCGCGAAGGTCGGCACGGGCATCGTCGCCGAGCTCGGCGCCATGCGCATCTCCGAAGAGATCGACGCGCTCGAGGTCATGGGCGTCGACTCCCTCACGTTCCTCTGCGCGACGAAGCTCCTCGCCGCATGGATCGTGCTCCCCTTCCTCTACGTGGCCGGTATCGCCGCCGGCTTCTTCGGCTCCTACATCGCTGTGGTCGAGCAGCTGGCGCAGGTTTCGTCCGGCGGCTACCTGCAGCTCTTCTGGCAGTTCCAGAACCCGCCCGACCTGCTGTTTAGCCTCACCAAGGCCATGCTTATGTCGACGGTGATCGTGCTGGTCGGCTGCTACTACGGCTACAACACGAGCGGTGGGCCGGTCGGCGTCGGTACGGCGACCGCCAAGTCCATGGCTGTGAATATCGTGCTGGTGCACATCATCGGCATGGTCCTGACCCAGGTCTTCTGGGGATCCAACCCGCGCTCCCCGATCGGAGGCTGACCATGGACGAGACGCCACGCAACCCAGGTGACGAGTCGCTGGAGCCCATGCGCCCAGAAGACTTCGACACGATTCCGGCACGCGACGCTGCGCAGCCGGCCGACCGCGGCCTCATCGAGGAAGCCGACGACCTGTTCCTCGACGCGGTCGAGGGCACGCCCGAGACCGAGACTGCTGTCCCCGTCGGGGCTGCTGCTGGTGCCGGCTCGGCGGCCGCGGCTGCCGAGGCGCGCAAGAAGGGCATCGCCGTCCGCGAGCCCGACCCGCGCCTGGTCGCCGACGAGTACGCCTACCACAACGGTGAGACCCACGATCTGACCGGTCCGTTTGCGATCGAGTTCAAGGGCGTGCACAAGGCGTTCGGGTCCAACAAGATCCTGCGCGGTCTGGATCTCGCGATCCCCGAGGGCCGCGTCTCGATGATCCTCGGCCCGTCGGGCACCGGGAAGTCCGTGTGCATCAAGCACATGGTTGGTCTGCTGTTCCCCGACCAGGGCGACGTGCTCGTGCAGGGCCACTCGGTCCCGAGCCTCCCCGACGAAGACCTCTTCGAGCTCCGCAAGCGCTTCGGCGTCCTCTTCCAGGACGGCGCGCTCTTCGGTTCGATGAACCTCTACGACAACGTCGCGTTCCCGCTGCGCCAGCACACCGACAAGGGGGAGCGCGAGATCAAGGACATCGTCGACCGCCGCCTCAACGAGGTCGGTCTGATTCCGGCGCGCGACAAGTACCCGAACGAGCTCTCCGGCGGCATGCGTAAGCGCGCCGGTCTGGCTCGTGCGCTCGTGCTCGATCCCGACATCGTCCTCTTCGACGAGCCGGACTCGGGCCTCGACCCGGTCCGCACCGCGCTGCTGTGCGAGCTGATCGAGGAAGTGCACGCCGAGAACGGCGGCACCTACATCGTCATCACCCACGACATCGCGAGCGCCAAGCGCGTTGCGGAGCACATTGCGGTTCTCTGGAAGGGCCGCATCGTGGAGTCCGGCCCCGCCAAGGACCTGTTTGCGTCGCCGAACCCGTTCGTGCGCCAGTTCCTCACCGGCGAAGCCGACGGCCCATTGGGGATGGAGTAGCTACGTGCCTCACCCCCCGGCACATGAGCGAGGGTCGCTCCGATGACCCCGTCCCGCATCGCCGCCCTCGTGGCGATCGTCCTCGGCGTGTTCGCACTCGCCTTCGTTGCCCTGCGCGGTGACGAGGGCGACCAGTACACGCTCGTCTTCGACGACGCCGGCGGCCTGATCCCCGGCAACCTGCTCAAAGTCAACGGTCTGACGATGGGCACGGTCAAGGAGATCGGCATCACCGACGACCTCAAGGCGAAGATCGACATCCAGGTCGATGAACTGGGACCGCTGCGCGAGGGCACGTCCGCGCAGATCCGCGCTGCGTCGCTCGGCGGCGTGGCCAACAAGTACATCGCGATGCACCTTGCGCCCAACAACGCCAAGGAGCTGCCTGAAGGCTCGGTGCTCCAGGGCGACCAGGTTCGCGGCATCGTCGGCCAGGACGAGTTCATCAACGCGCTCGACGAGAAGACGCGTGAAGGCATTCAGCAGTTCGTGAAGGGCCAGTCCCAGATCGTGGAGAGCAACTCCGAGAACCTGCGCAAGGCGATCGAGAACGCGCCGGGCACGCTCGGCGAGGCGCGCAAGCTTGCCGAGGCGATCAACCAGGGCGACGACGCCCTGCGCGAGATCATCGTCAACGGCGCCGCCATCTCCGGCGCGCTGTCGGAGCGCACGGCGGCCATTTCGCGGCTCACGTCGAACGCCGGGATCGCCGGGCAGGCCGCGGCCGGCAACGGCACCGAGATCGGCGAGACGATCGCCCGCTCGCCGAAGGTCCTCGACGAGGCCACCGCGGTGATGACCGACCTTCCCGAGACTCTCGACGCGGTCGAGCAGCTGATCCTTAAGGGCGACCAGGTCAGAGGCGGTGTGCCCGAGATGCTCGAGCAGGTCACCGACACGCTCAACAGCGGCGAGCCGACTATCGCTGCCGTCGCCCGCGCGCTCAACAAGCCGGGCGAGAACAACGACGCTGCCGACCTCCTGAAGGCGTCGGTCGACGTGGGTAAGGCGTCGGAGAAGGCGTCGAAGACCGTGCCGAAGGCGCTGGCCGACGCGACGCCGCTCCTCGGCGAAGCCCGCGCCTACACGCCCGACATCGTCGCGGCGCTGACTGGCCTTGGCCAGGTCTCGGCCAACTACGACGCTTTCGGTCACTACCTGCGCCTGTCATCGGTGCTCAATGTCTTCCAGCCGTCGACCAGCGGCAACGTGACCGACCTCATCGCGCGTGACAGCTTCGTCAACCGCCTCCAGGGCTACCAGACGACGACGAACCGCTGCCCCGGCAGCGCCGCCCAAGCTACGTCTGACGGCTCCGCGCCGTTCACCGACGGCGGCCGCGTGAAGTGCTCCACCTCCGACGTTCCGCCTGGACCATGACCGTGCGCCGGACTGATCTTCACGGGCGCGCACGTACGCGCACGGTCCGCGGGCTCGCGGTCACGCTCGGCGCGGTGGCGGCGACGTCGCTGGCTGCCTGCGGCGGCTCGGAGGAGACCGGGTACCAGGTACGCGCGATCTTCGACAGCGCCTCATTCATCACCAACGGCCTCGACGTCCGCGTTGCGGGCGTGTCGGTCGGCGCCGTCGACAGCGTCGAGCTCACCGACGACAACCAGGCCGCGGTCACGTTCACGATCACCGATCCCGGCTTCCAGGACATGCGGAAGGACGCCAAGTGCGAGATCCGCCCGCAGGCCCTGATCGGCGAGCGCTTCATCGAGTGTCAGCTCACGCAGGAGCGCCCGGAGGGCGCGACGGCGCCCCCGGAGATCCCCGCGATCGCTGAGGGCCCGTACGCCGGTCAGCACCTGCTCCCCGTCGAGAACACCTCGGTCCCGGTCGACCCCGACCAGCTGCTCAACATGAACACCTCGTCGGTGCGTGAACGGTTCGCAGTGATCATTCGCGAGCTGGGTGCCGGCGTCGCCGGCCGCGGCGACGAGATCGCCAAGACGCTCGCCAAGAGCAACGACGCCCTCACCTACGCCAACCGCATCCTCAAGCAGCTCTCTGAGCAAGAAGAGATGCTCAAGAGCCTCGTCACGTCGTCGGATCAGACGCTCGCGTCGCTGGCCAACGAGCGCGCGGCCGTCTCTGGCACGATCAGCAACGGCGCCGTGGTGGCGAAGCGTCTCGCGTCGCGCAAGTCCGAGCTGCAGGCGTCGATCGCCTCGCTCAACAACCTGCTCGACGAGGTCAGCCCGACCGTCGATAAGGTCGACGAGCTCGCTGATCAGCTTCAGCCCATCGCCGACGACCTCAACCGCTCCTCCGACGACCTCGCGACGATCCTCAACGACCTCCCGGAGCTCTCCAAGGAGGGCACGCAGGCGGTGAACGCGCTCGGTCCGACGGTGAACCGCGCTGGC
Organism: Actinomycetes bacterium; assembly: GCA_023429855.1. Classification (GTDB taxonomy): domain Bacteria; phylum Actinomycetota; class Thermoleophilia; order Solirubrobacterales; family Solirubrobacteraceae; genus JAGIBJ01. The sequence continues at coordinate 13,438 of JAEZDB010000501.1, read as the reverse complement.
GACATCCTCACCAGCGACACGAACAACGCCCTCATCGACCGCCTCGTGAAGACCTCTGCTGCCGTGAAGTCCTCGGGCTCCGTGCTCGGCCTCGCCCTTGGCGACTTCCGGACCACGGGCGGCCTCGACTACTTCCTGGATGCCATCTACGGCGTGGCGTACTCGATGAACGGCCGCGATCAGAACGGGTACTACCTCCGCGGTGCAGTGCTGAACGTGACCAACTGTGGTGCGATCGCCAACCTCTTGTCGGGTTGTTCAGTGAGTAACCCGCCGGGGTTGAAAGCGTCGACCGAGTCGACGAACTCTGCCTCGACCAGCGGTGCGAGTGCGAAGCCGGGCGCTGAGACCGCCGAGAAGGCTGCCGCGGATCTCGTCTTGGGCGGTGACCAGTGAGTAGCGCCGTCGGCGGACGCGGTAGCCGCATGAGCCCCGCGCTCATCGGTTCGATCGCGGTCCTGCTCGTCCTCATCACCACCTTCCTGGCCTACAACGCCAACCGCGGCTTGCCGTGGGTGCCGTCGCAGGTCCTCTACGTCGAGGTCAAGAACGCGGCCAACATCGTGCCGGGCAACGAAGTGCGCGTCGGTGGTACGCGCGTCGGCATCGTCGAAGCAGCGGTCCCGAAGAGCTACCCGAACGGCAAAGTCACGGCGGAGCTCACGCTCAAGCTCGATCAGGGTGCCGAGCAGCTCCCGATCGATACGACTGTCCTCATCCGTGCCCGCTCGCTCCTCGGCCTGAAGTACGTCCAGCTGACTCCAGGGCCTGAGAAGCGCACATTCCCCTGGGGCTCAAAGATTCCCCTCGAGAACTCGACCCCCGACCCGGTCGAGATCGACCAGCTCTTGAACACCTTCGACGACCCCACACGCGTCGGCGTGATCTCCAGCGTGACGGCGTTCGGTAACGCGCTCGTCGGTCGCGGCTCCGTCATCGGCCAGCTGATCGACGACGCCGGTCCGCTGAGCGAGAACATCGTGCCGGTCGCCAAGGTGCTCGCCGACGAGCAAGACGGCATCGTGCCGTTCCTGACCGCGCTCTCGCAGTTCACGGGCGAGCTTGCTGCGGCAGGTGACGCGACCGGTGGCCTCTTCCGCGGGCTCGACCGCACGACCGGTGCCCTTGCGCGTGCTGACGCGTCCCTCGATCAGACGCTGGCCGTCGCACCGGATGCGCTCACGTCCACTGCCAACTCACTCGCGGCAACGCGCGCCGCCGTCGGGCCGCACATCGCGTTTGCCAGCGACCTTCGGCCGAGCATCAACAACCTCGCCGACGGCGCCGACGACCTCGCCGCCGCGAGCCAAGCCGGCGTGACGGGCTTGGCCGGAGTGCCCCAGTTCACCAAGGACTTCGACCGGGTGCTCGATCAGCTCGATCGCATCGGCAACAGCTCTGTGGTCGCGCGCGGTCTCGACGGCGTCACGCAGCTCTCGCTCAGCGGTCAGCCGCTCTTCGAGAGCCTGAGCCGCGCGCAGACTGTCTGCAGCTTCCCGAGCCGGCTCTTTATGAACGTCGCTAGCGCGACGTCTGACGGTGACCCGCTTGGTAACTGGGTGCGCCTCCTACCGATGATCCAGTGGGCCGTGCCCAACGGCGAGAGCAGCCCGGCCACCGCTCCCTCAGTGGGTGGCCCGATCCCGGCCGGCGCGTACACCAGCAATCCGAGCGCTGCAAGGAATCAGCAGGACCGAACCGTGCTCGAAAAGTACCCCTACCTCCACACCAATCCGACGCCGGTCACCGGCGCCGGGGGTCGCTGTGAACCTGGCAACGAGGGGCGCCCGGCACCGTTCCTTCCTGGCCTGACTGGAGCTGCGCCGGATATCAACAGCAAGGTGACCCGGGGCGTCGTCAGTCTGAAGAACGACAAGTTCCGTCCGGCCCCGCCTGCGTCTTCCACGCTGAACCCGCCGCCCGTTGAGGAGGACGACGAATGAGTCCTCGTGCTGCACGCCGCGGCTACCGGAACCCCACGCGGGCCGGCATCCTCTTCGTGATCATCCTGTCGTTCTTGGTCTTCTACGGCTTCAAGAAAGACAACCCGTTCGCCCGCGCATTCCACGCCAACGTCGTGGTGCAGGATTCGGCGGGCATCAAGAAGGGCTCACTCGTCCGTATCGCCGGCGTCAACGTCGGCCAGGTAAGCGGCGTCGAGCGCTACAACGGCGCCGAGGCCGCGGTCATCCACATGGACATCTACGAGAACGGCCTGCCGATTCGCGAAGGTGCCACCGTCCGCATCCGCCCACGCCTGTTCCTCGAGGGCAACTTCATCCTCGACCTCAGCCCGGGTGCTCCAAGCAACCCCGCGATGGAAGACGGCGACACGATCCCGCTCACGAACTCGTCGCGCTCTCCGCAGCTCGATGAGATCCTTTCTACGCTCCAAGCTCCTGAGCGTCGCGACCTCCAGGTCGTGATCCAGGAGGTTGGCAAGGCCTTCGCGAAGGTCGACAAGAACGACAGAGACGCGCTCACGAAGGGTGAGTCTGCGGGCCAGTCGCTGAACGACACCATCAAGGCAGCTGCAGGAGCCGGCAAAGACATCGAGAAGCTCGCGCGTGCGCTGCAAGGCCAGGACCGCGGTGATCTCGCGGCCGCGATCCGCTCGTTCGCTCGCCTCAGCGGCCCGCTCGCCGACAACGCCGACGAACTCGGGCAGCTCATCGACGGTCTCGACCGCACGGTCAGCGTCTTCGCAGAAAACTCCAGTGCGGTCCGCGCCGGAGTGCAAGAACTGCCTGCAACGGTGCGCACCGCCGAGGAGACGCTGCCGCAGATCCGCGCTTCGCTCGGTCCGATCACCCAGGTCTCGAAGAACATCACCGCTGGTCTTGACCGAGTTCCGGGCCTGGTCGACGCGTCCGGCCCGTTCCTGACGCAATCCGAGGGCCTGCTGTCGGACGACGAAGCGGGCGCGCTCGTGAAGAGCATCGAACCGATCACCGAAGGACTAGCTGAGTCCGCTCCGCACCTGGCCGACGTTTTGGACGACCTCGACGCCCTTTCCGTGTGCACCACCGAGGTGCTCGTGCCGACGGCAAACCAGCCGATCAACGACGGCAAATTCACGACAGGTCTTACCTCCTTCCAGGAGTTCCTGCGCGGATGGGTTGGCTTGAACAGCGCCGGTCAGAACTACGACGCCAACGGACCTTACGGCCGTGCGGCCGCTGCGCAGGGCTACACCTACCCTGCCGGTCCACGGGAGAACAAGAACACCGGCCAGAACAGGCGCTTCCTCGGAACGCTCAACGCCCCGCCGCACAGCACCAAACCGGCCAAGCCAGCTGACACGAAGATGACGGGCACCCAAGCCCCTTGGCGCTTCGATCAGCCGTGCAACAAGAAGATGCTGCCCAACCTCAACCTGCCTGATGGCCCGGCCGACGGGAGCGCCGGCTAGCTATGAAGCGTGTCTTTGAGCGTTACCTCGTTTCGTTCGTCGCCATCGTCGGCGTCGTCGTCTTCGGCCTCGCGGCAGCGGCGTACATCCTTGGCAACCAGCGGTTCTACCTCCCGAACTGGGTGCCCGTTATCGGCTCCGATTTCGTCGACTACACCGCCGACTTCCACGCTGCGAAGTCCGTCGTCCCCGGCCAGGGACAGACGGTGACCATCTCCGGGGTCACGGTCGGCGAGATCGGCAACGTCGAACTCGTGAACGGACGCGGGCGCGTGACGATGAAGATCCGCCGCGAGTACTCGAATCGGATCCACAGCGACGCGTCCGCGGCGCTCCGAGCACGGACCCCGCTTCAGGACATGGTGATCCAGCTCGATCCGGGTACGAAGGGTGCTCCGCTCCTGCCGCCCGGCGGAAACATTCCGTCGGCCCGCACGATGACTCCGGTCGAGCTCGAAGAGATCCTCTCGGAGTTCGACATCGACACCCGCGCGTACCTGGCCATCCTTCTTCAGCAGGGTGCGAAGGGGCTTTCCGGCGAGGGTGGCAAGGAACTCAGCGAGGTCCTCAAGAAGTTCGAACCCGCGACGGTCTACTCCGCGAGAATTGCGCGAGCGACGAAGTCCCGCAATGCGGAAGCTGCGCGTGCCGTGACCAACCTGTCGCGTGTTGCCGATGCGCTGGGCAAGAACGACGAAGCGCTTGGCACGTTTGTCGCCAGCTCGTCTGAGGCCTTCACGGCGATTGCAGACCGCGACCAGGACCTTGCCGACATTGTGCGCAAGAGCCCGGCGACGCTCCAGAAGACCCGTGACCTCCTTGAGACGGCAGGCCAGCTCAGCTCCGACCTCGGTGAAGCGTCGACGAGGCTCGAGCGTCCGACCCGCAAGTTCGACGCCGGCCTTGCTGAACTCACCGAGTTCATGAACGCGGCTACGCCAGTGATCCGTGACGACCTCCGCCCGTTCGCGAAGGAAGTCCAGGCGCCGCTCGCCAAACTCAAGCCAGCCGTCGACAACGTGTCCTCGTCGATCAAGAACGTCTCGACTGGCACTGAGGTGCTGAACCAGCTGTTTGACGGATTCGCGTACAAGCCGTCCGGCAAGGATCTCAGCGCTCTGACGCTCGCCGGCTACATCGGACACGCGACGATGTCGCTGACTTCGATGCAAGACAGCGCTGGAGCTGTGGCTCGTGCTGCACTGCTGTCCGACTGCGATATCGCCAAGCTCACGAGTCAGCTTGTCGCGCAAGGCCCCATGTCCCGTCTCGTCGCCGATCTTGCAGGCGTCTCGAACAATCAGACCGTCCTCACGAACGGCCAAACGGCCGCGGCCTACTGCGTCGGTAAGTAATGAACCGTCAGGTCCCCACACTCGGAAAGATCCTCACGATGGTGATCTTCACCCTCTCGTGCTTCGGGCTCACGCTCTTCCTCTGGCTGCAGTTCGGCGGAGCCGTGCCCTTCAAGGCGGAGGGCTACCGCATCACGGCGACGTTCCCAGAGGCGACGTCGCTCTCGGTGGAGGCCGACATCCGCATCGCCGGTGTCGGGATCGGCCGCGTGAAAAAGGTCGTCCCGGGTGCTGACGGCCGCGCGATCGCGACCCTCCAGATCCAGCGCCGCTTCGCGCCGCTGCCGAAGGGCACCAAAGCGATGCTTCGCCAGAAGACGCTGCTCGGCGAGACGTACGTCTCGCTCACGCCCCCGCAGAACGCCAAGGGCCAGCCCGTGATTCCCGAGGGTGGGCAGATCCCGAACTCCGACATCGGCACGACCACCGAGCTCGACGAGGTGTTCGCTACGTTCAACCCAGAGACGCGGAAGTACTTCCAGCAGTGGGTCCAGGAAGGCGGCAAGGGGCTCGAAGGACAAGGACCGAACGCCGGCCAGGCGCTGGTCCAGGCGCAGGGCTTCGTCAGCGAACTCGCTGAGGTCAGCAAGACGCTGAACGACCAGACCCCGTACCTGCGATCTGGACTGCGCGATTCGCGGTCGGTCCTCGAAGCTGCAACGCAGCAGCGCGGTGCGCTTGAACGGGCCGTTCGCGAGAGCGAGCGCGTCTTCCGACAGACCGGTGAGAACGACGCTGCGCTGACCGCGCTGATCGAACGGCTCCCCAAGTTCCTCACCGCGACCAAGAGCGGGACGAAGGCCGTCGAGGACTTCGCAGAGAGCACTGGCCCCGCGGTCGAGCGGCTCCGTCCGACCGCACGGGCACTGGCGCCGGCCAGCAAGGCGCTTACCGAAGTGTCGCCCGAGCTGCGGCAGCTCTTGGAAGGCGTCGAGCGCGTCAACGAGAACGCGAAGGAAGGCCTCCCCGCTGCTGAGAAGACCCTTGAGGTCCTGCCGGTGCTCCTCGACGGGCTCGATCCGTTCCTCAAGGAGGTCAACCCGATCCTCGAGTACGCCGGCTTCTACAGCGACGAGCTGATGGGCGCAGTCGGCAACCTGGTCTCGGCCAGCACTACGAGCGTTGGCGGCAGTGTTCCGGTCGCGCGTGACGGCGGCTCACTGAAGGCCGTCCGCGGCATGGCGGTGCTGCAGGCAAACAGCCTGGCCGCGTCCCCGAACCGCTTCTCCACTGAACAAGGGAACGCGTACCGGCGAGCAGGCTGGGCAAGTAAACTCGGCCAGGGCCTCGCCGACGCTTACAGCGCACAAAGCTGCGGGACCAAGGTGCCTCGGCTGCCCGACACCACGAACGCCCAGCTCAATTCGCTTGAGTCGGAAACGTCGACGTCGCAGACTAAGGGTATTCCCGACGTGTCCCTCCTCGACGCGATCCGGTACTCGGCCTTCTCGCCGTTCGGCTACTTCCCGACGACGCCGACGACTGATCGCAGCAACCCCGCCGGGACCACCCCCGGCGAGGTCCCGGCTCCCACAACGCCGAAGTCCGCTCCGGTGGACTGCAACGTGCAGGGGCAGTTCTCGCTGGCGCCGGGTCGCCTGTCGACGTACCCGCAGCTGCCGGCTGCCCCGAGCAGCACCGAGCGCAGCGTCTTCGGGAACTAGCCCGCGATGCTGAGTCGCCTGCTTGCCCTCGCAACGCGGGCGCCGCGGGCGACCCTCGCGTTCCTCGTTGCCGTTGCGGTAGCGGGCACGGTCGCGGGCGTGCTGGTGCCCGTCGACGGGCGGCTCGACCGGCTCGCGCCAAGCGGCAGCCCGGCGGAGCGCGCAGGGGAGAGCGAACGCACCAGCTTCGGCGGCGACACCGCCGTGATCGTCATCCGCGGCGACATGGTCAAGACGCTGCTAAACGCCGCCGACCGGCTGCGGATCGTCGGCCTCGAAGGCTGCCTGGGCGGCCAAGTCGACAAGAAGGCCAAACCCGGACCGTGCACCACGATCCGCGACCTCAAGGCCGTGAAGTCCGTCGACGGCCCCGGCACCTTCCTCAACTCGGCGATCGCGCAGATCGGCGAGACCATCGAAGCCAAGAAGTCCGAGGCCCTCTCGAGCGCCCTCGAAGCCCGCGCGGCGGCCGAGAAGCAGGCCCTCAAAGACGGCAAGACGAAGGCCGAAGCAGAGAAGCTCGGCAAAGCCGCGCAGAGCTACATCGTCTTCCAGACCTACGCCAACCTCGCCGACGAGGCCAAGAACCTCGGGCTCAAGAATCTGCAAGAAGACGTCTCGATCCTCGGCGACGACTTCGCCAAACGCGTCCTCTTCGCCAAAGGCGACGACGGCAAGTACGGGCCCAAACGCCGCCTGGCCGCCGTACTGCCCAACCGCGAGACGGCCGTCATCCAAGTGCGACTCCGCGGTGACCTCTCAGCCCGCGAGCGTGCCGAGGCCACCAAAGCGCTGCAGACCGCGGTGCAGGCCAAGCAGTTCGGCCTCGGCCTGACCGGCGCGACGATCGAGTTCACCGGCCTCGCGCCCGCCACGCAGACGCTCTCCGACGCCATTCGCCGCTCCGCGCTGGCACTCGGGGCCGCCGCGCTGATGGTGATGGCCGTGGTGCTGCTCCTCGCGCGCCGGCTCAAGCGCCGGCTCCTCCCAGTCCTCGTCGCCGCGTCGGTGCTCGGCTTCGCGCTCCTCGCCCTCGCGATCCCGCAGGGCTCGCTGTCGCTCGCGGTGGTCGTCGCGCTGCCGGTGCTCGTCGGGCTCGCGGTCGACCAGGCCGTCCAAGCCCAGCTGCGGCTGGAGCGGCGGCTCCACGCCGACGCGCTCCGCACCCTCGTCATCGCGGGCTCCGCCGCGGCAGCCAGCGCCCTGGCGCTGCTCGCGAGCCCGTTTGAGGTCGTCCGCACGGTCTCGGTCGCGCTCGCAGCGGCCATCGTCCTTTCGATCTTCGTCGCCGCGGCGGCCTCGGCTGCAGCGATCTCGCTGCACCGCCGGAAGGCCGCGACCTCGCTGTCTTCTGCCTCGTCGCCGACGCCCCCTGCTTCGCCGTCGCCGCTGCACACCCTCACGGACGCTGCCCGCCAAGCCGACGAGATGGTCGCCGCCAGCGGGCCGGTCCGCGGAGCCGGCAAGGCCGCGCGCGCCGTCACTGGCTTCGTCGCCGCGAAGATCACGCCGACGGCCGCCGCGATCGTCCTCTTCGTTGGTCTTGCCGTCGCCGTCGGCGGTGCGCTCATCGGCTCCAAGACCCCTGTCGAGACGAACCTCACCGCCCTCGTCCCCGCCGACAGCTCAGGCGCCCGCCAGCTCGAACAGCTTCGCCAGCAGACGGGCGCGTCGTCGGCGGTATCGCTTGTGGTCACGACGAAGAACGTCGGCTCGCCCGACCTTTGGCGTTACCTCATCGAGGCCCAGCGCAAAGTCGCCGATGGCGGCAACGGCCGCTGCGACGGGCGGAGCCTCTGCAACCCGCTGCCGCTCGACGAGCTCTTCGGGACGGCCGACGGCAAGCTCCCGACCGACGCGCAGATCGAGCGCACGCTGAGCATCCTGCCGGCGACGCTGTCGCGCAGCCTGATCGATCCGGACCGCGGCGTGATCGCGATCCCGTTCGGCATCGGCACGCTCGACGGCCAGAAGCAGCGCGACCTCGTGGCGCAGCTCGACCGCATCGCCGAAGACGCGCCAGCCGGTGCAGACGCTGCGGTCGCCGGGCTGCCGGCCGTCGTCGCCGCGAGCGCCGGCGAGCTCGAGTCGCCCGACCGCCGCATCCTGCTCGCTGCGCTGGCCATCCTCCTGCCCGGCGTCGTGCTGCTCATCGCCCTGCGGTCGCCTCGACGGGCCGCCGTCGCCCTCATGCCGCCGCTCATGGCCCTGGGCTGGAGCGAGCTCGCGATGTGGGCGCTGAGCGTGCCCCGGACGCCGCTGACGGCCGCCCTCGGCGTCCTCGTGGCCGCCGTGGCCGTCGAGTTCAGCGTCCTGCTCGGCGAACGCTTCGCGGCTCTGCGTCGGGTGGGCCTCAGCCGCGAGCGCGCGATCGCGTCGACGCTTCGTGAGACCGGCGGGGCGGTCGCCATCTCCGCGGGCGCCACGATCGCCGGCTTCGGCGTGCTCGGACTCGCGACGATCCCAGTGATCTCGCAGTTCGGCATCGCGACCGCGGTCGACCTCGTGATCGTGCTGCTCGCGCTCGTCGTCGTCGGGCCTGCCACGTGGGTACTCGCCGACCGCACGCCGGAGGCTCGCCCAGCACCGGCGGCGCCGCACCCGGCACCCGGCCGCAAGCTGCAGCCCCGGTAAGGTCGGAACGATGGCACGACGCGACACCGCGCGCGACAAGGGCAAGTCCGGCGCCGACAAGCCGGCGGGCGCCGGCGCGGCGAGCGCCAAGAGCTGGGCGGCGGCCAAAACCGATCCCTCGGCGAAGGCCAAACAGGCCGCGGCGAAGTCTGAACCCGCGTCGCGGAAGCGCGCCGACCGCCCGAAGGCCCAGTCCAAGCAGGGCCTACCGTCGGACGAGGCGATCGCACGTGCCAAGGAGCGGCTCCGGCCGCCCCCGGCCCCGTGGCACCCGCTGCCGCTCGCAGAGCTTGCCATCGCGCTCGGGTTCCTCGCCATCCTGCTCGCCGCCTACCTCGCCGACCGCGACGGCGTGTTGGCTGGCTTCGTCTTGATCATGGTCGGCACCGCTGAGTTCAGCTGGCGCGAGCACCGCCACGGCTACCGTCCGCACGCCACCGCGCTCGCGCTGATCCTGGGCTTCTGCGTCGGCGTGCTGCTCTGGCGCGTCGTCGGACTGAACCGCAACGTGTGTATTGGCGTCGCGCTGGTGATCTTTGCGTTCGCGTGGGGCATTCTCGACCGCGAATACGTGCCGGCTGCCAAGCGGGCGCAGCTCGCCGCCGAGGCCGCCGCCGAGCCCGACGTCGACGGCAAGGCCTAATCCGCCGCGTCGAACTCGGCCGGCTACCGTTCGCGTGGTAGGCCCTGAACCGACGACGGGCGCCCCCGAGGGAGCGCCCGTCGGACGAACTCGCGGAGTCCGGCCGCGGATCCGTCTGCCTCGCCTCCGGGCTGGTCCACCCGTGGCCGGCGAAGAGCTGAGAGCGTCGTCGTGCCCGACGCGCCGCAAGTCGACCCGCGCGAGACGCGCGTGCCCGCCCGCCTGCGGTCGCTAGACGACCGTGAGGTTGCTCTGGTGGCCCGTAAGCGCGTCGGCGATCGCGCGACGCTGACGCTCGGTCAACGCGCCGACGAGCTTCGTCTCAACGACCGGCACGGTGCTCAGCAGGCGGCGCGTACGCTGGCCGCCCCAGCGGCGCTGGCAGGAGATCAGCTCCCCAATCTCCATCCGCTCAAGCTCGGCGGGGCAGTCCAGTAGGAGGTCGGCCACCAGCACCTCGCCGGCGGCGATGGCACGCTTGGTACTCGCCCGGGCAAGGCGGATCTCGTTGGCACGGGCAAGGGCGTGCAGATGCTGCGGCTCGGCGGCCGTGATCGCTGCGGACATCGGGGTCCCTTTCTTTGCGTCCACCGGGCGGGAGCGGACGCGCTTCTGTCTCTCAGTTCAGCGAATGGCTTGGTAGGGGAACCGAGCCACAAACAGCGGTGGACGCCGCTGGGAACCGATCCAGATCCTCGACGGACCGGCTCCGTTTCGCTTGAGCGGAACCTAACGCCCCGTGTGGAGTCGCGTCACAGTCATTTCCTGCTCTGAGCGACTTTTTTGGACCTAGCTGGACGTTCGTCCAGGAACCGGAAACCAGCAAATCGGCCAGAATTGGCGGGCACGTCTAACCAGTTCAGGGTGCTATGACGCCGTTCAGCCATCTAGCTCAACTTGAGGTTTAGGAGCACGCTTGTGGGCTGCGTCCGAAACGCTCCGTTCATCGACGGGCCGCACGGACTCCGGTCGCCTACTCCGCGGGTCCGGGGAGCGGCCCGTGCTCGGCGGTGAAGGCCTTGATGACGTCGGCAAAGAGCTCGAGCGCCTGGTCGAGGTCGGACCGCTCGTGCGTCGCCATGACGCTCGTGCGCAGCAGCGCGCCGCCGGGCGGCACGGCCGGGTGCACGGCGACGTTGACGAACGCGCCCGCGTCCCACAGGGCCTTCCAGAGCAGGAACGCCTTCCAGTCGTCGCCGACGAGCACTGGCACGATCGGCGTGATCAGCGTTGACCCGTCGGCCAGCGTGGTCGGCGGCACCACGTGCAGGCCGAGCGCGGTGAGGCCCGCGTGCCAGTAGGCGGCGTTGTCGAGCACCTTGGCGAGCAGCTGCGGCCCTTCGCCCGACCGGACGATCCGGAGCGCGCCGAGCGCGGCGCCCACGGCTGCGGGGACCGCTGAGGCCGTAAAGAGGTAGGGGCGGCTCTGCAGGCGCAGGAACTGGACGACGTCGCTTGAGCTGGCGATAAAGCCCCCCGCAGACGCGAGCGATTTGGAGAACGTCCCCATGCGCAGGTCGACTTGGTCCTCGCAGCCGAGGAGTTCGCAGGTCCCGGCACCGCGCGCGCCGAGCACGCCAGCGCCGTGGGCTTCGTCGACCATTAGCCGCGCGCCGTAGCGCTGGCACAGCGCGGCGATCTCCGGGATGGGGGCGATGTCGCCCTCCATCGAGAACACGCCGTCGACGACGACGAGGACGCCGCCGCCGTCGCCCGCGGCCCGCTCGAGCTGCTTCTCGAGCTTCTCGAGGCGGTTGTGGCGGAACGCGCGGAGCTTGGCCTTCGACAGGATGCAGCCGTCGAGGATCGAGGCGTGGTCGCCCGAGTCGGCGATCACGGTGTCGCCGACGCCGAGCAGCGCCGACAGCGCCCCGGTGTTGGCCTGGTTGCCGGTCGCGAAGACGATCGCGTCCTCAGTGCCCATCCAGTCGGCGATCTCCTGCTCGAGCTCGAGGTGGAGCGGGATCGTGCCGTTGAGCAGGCGCGAGCCGGTGAGCCCGCTGCCGTAGACGTCGAGCGCGCTGCGGGCAGCCTCGATGACCCGCGGGTCGCCGGTGAGCCCCAAGTAGTTGTTGGACCCGAGCATGATCCGGTCCTTGCCCTCCATCCGCATGACCGGCGCGGCGGGCGACTCGGCGGTGCGGAAGTAGGGGGAGAGGTCGGCCGGCTTTGCGGCCTCCCACTGCTGGAAGCGCTCGTTCTCCCGGATGCGGGCAAACAGGTCGACGGCGGCGCGCGGCTGGTCGCCCGCGCCGGCGGCTTCGCTCGTTTGCGTACCGTCGGTACTCAGAAGGTCGTCCACCCGTTCCATCCTCTAGGTTCTGGCCGGTGTCTGGCACCGATTCGCTCGTCGTCCGCCCTGTCGCATCCAAGCGCGACCTGAAGGAGTTCATCGAGCTCCCGTTCCGGCTGCATGGTAGTTCGACGGGCTCCAACTGGGTGCCGCCGCTGCGCATCGAGCGCAAGATCTTCCTGAGCAAGAAGCAGAACCCGTTCTTCACGCACGGCGAGGCCGAGTACTTCCTCGCTGAGCGCGGCGGCAAAGTCGTGGGGCGCATCACGGCCCAGATCGATCATGCGTTCAACGCGTACCACGACAACACGTGGGGCATGTTCGGTTTCCTGGAGTTCGAGAACGACCAGGCCATCCTCGACGCGATGCTGGGGGCCGCTGGCGACTGGCTCCGCGAACGCGGCCGCGAGCGCATGGTCGGCCCGATGGACTTCCAGCTCAACAACGAGTCGGGCGTCTTGATCGAGGGCTACGAGATCAAGCCGATGCTCATGCAGCCCTGGCACCCGCCGTACTACCGCGAGCGCGTCGAAGCGGCCGGCCTCACCAAGGCGATGGACCTCCTGATGTGGTCGCTGACGATCGACGACAAGGCCAACGTGCACCCCGCGATCTTCGAAGCGGCCGACAAGGCCGAGACCGAGCACGGTCTGCACCTGGAGAAGATCACCCGCCGCTCGCTGAGCAAGGACTACAAGGGCGCCTTCCGCGAGCTGTTCAACGCAGCATGGTCGAAGAACTGGGGCTACGTGCCCTACTCCGATGCCGACATCAAGGCCCTCGCCGAGGAGAGCCAGCTCGCGTGGACGAAGGAATGGATGATGAAGGCCGTCGACAAGAACGGCAGGATCGTCGGCATGGCCATCACCATCCCGGATCTCAACCAGGTCCTGGAGAAGATGAACGGCAAGGTCAATCCGCTCACGCTGCGCCACTTCCTCTTCGGCCGGCGCAAGATCGACCGGATCCGCGTCGGCTTCCTCGGCGTACGCCCGGAGGACCAGCACACGGGCGCAGCGGCGCTCCTTTATCGCGAGCACTTCGACGCGGCGCACCGCACGCCCGTGCGGACCGGCGAGATGGGCTGGATCCTGGAGACGAACAAGCCCATGAACTGGGCGATGCAGGGCATGAACGGCAAGGTCGTCAAGCGCTACCGCGTGTACGAGCAGGTGCTGCAGGATGGCGTGGAACCGCTCCCCGCGCCGGTCCCGTGGGACCAGCAGTAGCCCGAAACGGCTCGCGACCGTCTCCCGGGCGCGATACGGTGCGGCGGTGACGTACGACCCGGCAGGCGCCCCGCTCGACCCGGCTCGCGGCGAAGACATCCTCGCCCGCGCCGAAGGGATCGCGGTCGCTGAACCCGTCCGGCCGATCCAGGTCGCCCGGCCGGTCACGCGCCGCTCGGGCCTCCCGGCGCCCGTGCGCGTCGCCGTC
>JAEZDB010000499.1 GCA_023429855.1 Actinomycetes bacterium | reverse complement strand
GCGTGGTGTGGTGCCGCAGGCGCTCGGCCCAGAACGCCCGGTCGGCGGCGTAGGCGTCGCTGGCGCGGTAGGCCGCTTCGGCGTCGACGAGGTCGGCGAGCGTGCCGAACGGCTTGGGCTCGGGCTGGGTAGCACCGCCGGTACGGTCGCCGGTCGGCCCGCCGGCGCCGCCGTCGGCGCCCACGCGGTCTGCTACCCGGCGCATCAGCAGCGCGGTGGCGTAGGCGTCGCTCGCGAGGTGGTGGATGCGCAGGTACCAGGTCCACTGCTCTTCGCCGGTGCGCAGCAGCGCCGTGGCGAAGAGCGGCCCGGCGGCGAGGTCGACCGGCGTCGCCAGGTCGGCGGCCATGTACGCCGACGCCGCAGCGTCTGGGTCCGCCTCGCCGCGCAGGTCGACGATCGGCAGGTCCCATGCCGAGAGCTTCGCCGGCAACACCTGCCGCGGTCCGCCCGGCCCGTCGACGACGCGCACGTGCAACGCCTGCGCGGTATCGAGCACCCCGCGGACGGCGGCGGCGAGCCGTTCGGCGTCGACTGGCCCCGTCAGCTCAACGGCGTCGGCGGTGTTCAAGACCGCGCTCGTCGGCGCGAGCTGCTGCGCCAGCCAGATGCCGGACTGGGCGCCAGTCAGCGGCAGCGTCGCTGCAACGTCCACGGCGTGCGGCTTAGCGTGCGGCCGTCGCAGCCACTGCGCGGCGTGCGAGCAGCTCGGTCCAGGCCGCGATGGTCGGCTCTTCGGCCAGCTCCTCGAACGTGACGGCGAAGCCTGCGCGCTGCCACTCGGTGATCAGGCCCATGAGGCGGATCGAGTCGATGCCGGCGTCGCTGAGGTCGTCGTCGTCGGCGAAGTCGTCGAGCGGCTCGTCGGCGAGTGCAGCCAGGGCGCCGCGCACGTCGATGGGTCCCCCGGCGGTAGCTGGCGCGGTGCTGCTGGCCGCGGCCGCCATCTGGCCGAGCACGGTGTCGACCGTCGTTGCGACGGCGCAGCGGCGCGCGGCGTAGTCGAGCGCCATGTGGTGGTCCAGGCGCGAGAAGTCGCCAAGGGCGTCGGCGACGAGAAACGGCTGGACCTCCTCGCTGAACGCCTGCGTGGCCGTCGTGAGGCAGCCGATGTGGGCGTAGATGCCGGTGATGATGAGCTGATCGCGGCCACGCGCACGCAGCTCCTCATGGAGTCCAGTGCGGACGAAAGCGCTATAGCGCCACTTCGTAAGCTCGATGTCGCCGGGGTGCGGGGCAAGCGCGGGAACGATCGCCGCCTCCGCGGGGTCGCGGCCGATGCCGTCGCCCCAGAAGTCCTGCAGGAGGCCGCGCTGTTGCAGCGTCTGGCCGGGCGGCTGTGCGGTGTAGATCACCGGGATGCCCGCGGCGCGGGCGGCGTCGGCGAGCCGCGTGATGTTGGCGATCAGCGCGGGAATCGGCTCGGCGGCGCGGTCGAACGCCTCCAGGAAGTACTCCTGCATGTCGTGGATCAGCAGCGCGGCGCGGGCCGGGTCGACGGTCCAGCTCACGCGGTTCTCCGGCAGGTCGACGGCCGTCGGCATCGGGTAGGGCGCGATGGAAGGGAGTCCCATAGGAGTGGCTCCAGCGTTCAGCGACCGGCGTCGGCCGGTCGGGGATTGGCGTCGGCACGAAGGTCGGTGAGCGCAGGCAGCGACTCGGTCTCGGCGAGGTGGCCGGCCAGCAGCGCGCGCAGCTCGCGGCGGCTGACCTTGCCCACACCCGTCGTGGGGAAGGCGGGGACGAAGGCGATGCGGTCGGGCACTTTGAAGGCGGCCACGCCCCGCTCGCGGACGAATCTGCGCAGGCTGGCCGGCGTCGGGCGTTCGCCGCGCGGCACGACGACCGCCCAGGAGCGCTCACCGAGTCGCTCGTCGGGCACGCCGACGACGCAGGCGTCGAGCACTGCGGGGTGGGCGAGCAGGTGATGCTCGACCTCGGCAGGCGCGATCTTCTCGCCGCCGCGGTTGATCTGCTCCTTGGCCCGGCCGACCACCTGCAGGTGGCCGCTCGGCAGCTGCCGGACGAGGTCGCCCGTGCGGTAGAAGCCCTCGGCGGTGAACGCCGTCGCGTTGTGCTCTGCGGCCCGGTAGTAGCCGCGGATCGTGTACGGCCCGCGAGTCAAGAGCGCCCCGGTCTCGCCGGGGACGACCGGCTCGTCGTGCGCGTCGACGACGAAGACCTCGTCGCCGGCCGACATCGGGCGCCCCTGCGTGGTGGCGACGAGCTGGTCGGAGTCCTCGGGGCGCGTGTAGTTGACGAGGCCCTCGGCCATCCCGAACACCTGCTGCAGCCGCGCGCCGAGGATCGGTTCCACCCGGGCGGCGACCTCGGCGTCGAGCTTGGCGCCGCCGACCTGCAGGACCTCGAGGCTGGAGAGGTCGGGAGCGGTCTCGGGTGCTGCCGCGACCGCCTCGATCCACGCGATCGCCAGCGGTGGGACGACGCCGGTGAGCGTGATCCGCTCGCGCTCGATCAGGCCAAGCGCCGTCTGCGGGTCAGGGGTGGGGCAGAGGACGACGGTGCCGCCGGCCCAGAGTACGCCGAGGATCCCAGGCGAGCTGAGCGGGAAGTTGTGGGCCGCCGGGAGGGTCACGAGGTAGCGGGTCTGCGGCGTGAGCTCGCAGACTTCGGCGCTCGCGCGCACGCTGTAGAGGTAGTCGTCGTGGGTCCGGGGGATCAGCTTCGGCAGGCCCGTCGTGCCGCCCGAGAGCTGGAGCAGGGCCAGGTCGCTGCTCGCCGGGCCGGGATACGTGGTCCCGTCGAGCGGGGCGCCGCGGAGGTCGTCGAGGGCGATGTGGCCGTCGGCGGGCGCGTCGGCGGTGACGACGAGGCGCAGGAACGGGGCGGCCGCCTGAACCTCGGTCGCGATCGCCGCGTGGTCGACGCGGGCGCGGGTCCCGACCGTGATGATCGCGACGGCCTCGCTGTGGACGGCGAGGTGGCGGAGCTCGCTGCTGCGGTGCGCAGGTAGCGCCATCACCGGGACCGCGCCGAGCCGCAGGCAGCCCAGGAGCACCTCGCAGAAGACCGGCTCGTTCGGGAGCCACACGATCACGCGGTCGCCGCGCCGCACCCCGCGGGATGCGAGGCCGCCGGCCAGCTCGCTCGCGCGCCGGTCCAGCTCGGCATACGTCCAGCGGGTCCCGTCGGCGCCCACGACCGCCTCCGCGTCTGGCGTGGCCGTCGCCCGCTCGCTGAGCAGCGCGCCGAACGTCTGCCCGGTCCAAAAGCCGGCTTCGCGATAACGCCGGGCCACGTCGGCGGGCCACGTCGGCAGGTCGGCCGTGCCCGGCACGTCGATCCGCGGCAGCGGCTGGTCTGCGCGGGCGGCGGTCATGAGCCGAGCGTCGCGCCGCCGTCGACGCGCAGGTCGTGCAGGGCGATGTGCGCCGCCCGAGGGGAGAGGAGGAAGGCGACCGCGTCGGCGATGTGGGCTGGCTGGGCGATGCGACCAAGCGGGATACCGGGCCAGAACGCTTCGGGCGTGCCAGCCACCGCGCGGCGCTCGGCGGCGCCCTGCGCCCGTTCGCCAGCGGCTCCATGGGTCGCTGCCGGTTCGCCCGACCAGGCGCCGGTGAGCATCGGCGTGTTCGTCGACCCGGGGGACACCACGTTGCAGCGGATCCCGAGCGGCGCGAGCTCGACGCCGAGACACAGCGTGTACTGGCGGGCCGCGGCTTTGCTGGCGGCGTAGGCCGAGAGGCCGTCGCGGGCGACCGCGGCGGCGTTGGAGCCGACCGTCACGATCGCGCCCCGGTGGCGGACGGCCATCTTGCGCCCCACGGCACGCGAGACGCGCATCACGCCGCCGACGTTGACGTCGTGCATCGCCTGCCATTCGTCGTCGTCCTGCGACAGGGCCGACCCCGGCCAGAGGATGCCGGCGGCGTTGACGAGCCCGTCGATCGCGCCAAGTTCGTCGTCGATCGCGTGGATCGTGCGCTCGACGGCGGCCGCGTCGCGGATGTCGAGCCCACGGCACTCGAGCAGACCATCGGCGGCGGTCCCCGGGCCGTGGTCGGCGGCTAGCTCGGCGAGCGCGTCGGCGTTGACGTCGGTCGCGACGACGCGCAGGCTGTCGGCGAGGAGCCGCCGGACGACGGCGCGGCCGATGCCGCCCGCGGCGCCCGTCACGACGATCACGCCGCTTGAAGCGGCGGGGATGCCGGACGAGCCGGAGGGTTCAGCGGTCGGGTAGGCCATGCAGGGAGTGCGGGGAAGGGGTACGCCTCGCCCGGTCGGTCGAAGCGAAGCCGATCGTACATTAGGCAGCCCTAATAGGGCGCCCTAGTCCGTTGGATGAGATCTGTGACGTCTACCGCGGTCCCTTGGCGAAGGTGGTTGCAGTTGTGTAGCTTTCACTCCTGTAACCGAACCGCCGTTCTGTGGCTGGTCAGACCTGCGCCGAGTAAGCGCGCGTCGGCCGACAGCGCAGGCGGCGACCCTGTCGTCTCGGAGCCTGCCCCGTGAGTGCTCTCCTCCCAATCGCCGCGGCTGACGCCGGCGGCGGCGCGCCGATCGGCCAGCTGGCCATCGTCGCCGCGGTCACGACCGGCCTCGCGC
>JAEZDB010000467.1 GCA_023429855.1 Actinomycetes bacterium | reverse complement strand
CACTCGCGCGGTCGTCGTAGGCCCACGGCGCGGGGGCGGCGGGGGCCCCGCCGAGCCTCTTGTCCGCCCCTGACCCGGCACTGAACGGGGGAGCCGGTGAACGCGCGGTGAACGCGGGGTGAACGCTCGCGGAACAGGCGGTGCTTTTTCGCCGGTGGCGCATTGAGTGGGTGTGGGACCCCGCCGGGGCCCAACCATCACCGGTCGTCGTCTACCCCGCGGCGGCCTCAGCGAAACGAGGCACCCGTGTCTGATCAGTTCTCACTCGAAAGTTTGGATCGCGACGGCGCGATCCGCGAGGCGGCCGAAGGCGCAGGCGCGTTTGACTCGGCGGTCGATCGACGCACGGCGTTCCGTCGCGGTGCCACCGTCGCCGCTGGCGCGGCCCTCACGACGGGCTTCTTCTCCCAGATGCTCTCGCCGGCCGAAGCGGCGATCGTCAAGGGCAAGAAGTCCAAGGGCAACGACGCAGCGATCCTCAACTACGCGCTGACGCTCGAGTACCTGGAGGCGGCGTTCTACGCGCAGGCCAACGCCAACATCAAGTTCACCGATCCCAACCTCGCGTTCTTCGCGCAGACGACGGGTGCGCACGAGCAGGCACACGTCGAGGCGCTGCAGTCGGTGCTCGGCTCCAAGGCGATCAGCTCGCCGGAGTTCAACTTCGGCGCAGCGGTCACCGACCAGGCGACGTTCGCCGCAACCGCCGTCGTCCTGGAGGACACCGGCGTGGCCGCCTACGCGGGGCAGGGGACCAACATCTTCCAGTCGGCGGTGCTCGTCGCCGCACTGTCGATCCACTCGGTCGAGGCTCGGCACGCGGCGTGGATCCGCTTCCTGGTCGGCGGCGGCGAGCCTCAGAGTCTGCCGCTGCAGCGGACCAACAAGGCCCCCGCGCCGTGGGCCTACGACGACCGCGCGAGTGAGAAGCAGACGCTGCGCGCGGTCGCTGCCACCAACTTCATCGTCGGCTGAGCCGGCGTCCCAGAAAGCAAGGAATCACGATCATGAGTTCCAACTTCTCCCTCGAACAGATCGATACCGAAGGAACGGTTCGCAACGCAGCCGAAGACGCCGGCGCGGTGGCTGACCGGCGCGACCTGCTGCGCCGCGGCGCCCTCGTCGGCGCTGGCGCGGTGGGAGCGACGACCCTCTTCGGCTCCTTCCTCTCACCGGCGGAAGCGGCCATCGTCAAGGGCAAGCGCTCCAAAGGCAACGACATCGCCGTCCTCAAGTACGCGCTGACCCTCGAGTACCTCGAGAGCGCGTTCTACCTGCAGGCCGTCCGCAACATCACCTTCACGGACCCCCGCCTGGAGTTCTTTGCGAAGGTGACCGGCGCCCACGAGAAGAGCCACGTCGACACCCTCAAAACGGTCCTGGGCAAGAAGGCGTTCAAGCCGCCGGTGTTCGACTTCGGCAACGCCGTCAAGGACGAGAAGACGTTCGCGGCGACCGCCCAGGTGCTTGAGGACACGGGTGTGGCGGCCTACGCCGGGCAGGGCGGCAACCTGCTCCAGCGCAACGTGATCATCGCGGCGCTGAGCATCCACTCCGTGGAGGCTCGGCACGCCGCATGGATCCGCGTGCTGAACGGCGGCTTCGCTCCCGGATCCGGCGACAAAGCTCCGGCGCCAGCCGCGTTCGACACGGCCCTCACTGAGGCCAAGGTGCTGGCCGCCGTCGGCGCGACGGGCTTCATCAAGTCCTAAGCGGCAATCCGGGCTCCGCGTTCGGAGCTCGTGCACGGCAGGTCCGGTTGCGCCGTCGGCGCGACTGGACCTGCCGAGTGCGTTCCGGGGTCGGTCAAGAACAGTCTGCGTACGGTCCGGTGAACGCCCGGAAACCATCGCCTTACGGTCCGCTAACCGAACGGTGAACTGGGCGATTTCGGCTCTACGGTCGCAGCCAATCCGCTTCTCGACCGTGCTGGTCGAAGGGCGGGGGCCACGAACCAGGAGTGCTCTATGTCTGAACATCTCGATCTCGCCACGCTCGATCCGTCGGGCGACATTCGCACCGCCGCTCACGACGCCGGCGCCTTCGACGAAGCCGGTCTCGCTCGCCGCGAGGTGCTGCGCCGCGGCGCCGCTGCCGGTGGCGGTCTGATCATCGGCGCTGGCCTCTTCCAGACGATGCTGTCGCCTGCAGAGGCGGCCATCAGCAAGTCGAAGAAGTCGAAGACCAACGACGTCAAGATCCTGCAGTACGCGCTCACGCTCGAGTACCTCGAGGCGGCCTTCTACGCGCAGGGCAACCAGAACCAGGCCTGGAAGGATGCGAACTACCAGCGCTTTGCCGAGATCACCGGCGCCCACGAGGCTGAGCACGTGGTCGTGCTCAAGAAGGTGATCGGCAAGAAGGCGATGAAGGCCCCCGAGGTCGCCTTCGGCGACGCTGTGACCGACCCCGCCAAGTTCGCTGCCACCGCGCAGGTCCTCGAAGACACTGGCGTCGCCGCCTACGCCGGCCAGGTCGGCAACGTCTTCCAGCGCGCAGTCCTTGAAGCGGCCGCGTCGATCCACTCGGTCGAAGCGCGCCACGCCGCGTGGATCCGCTTCCTCAACGGTGGCGGCGCTCTCGGTGCGGCCATGGATCTCGCGCCGGCGCCGCTGTCGTTCGACAAGCCGCTGACCGAGAAGAAGGTCCTCTCGGCGGTCAAGGCCACGGGCTTCGTCCCCGGCCTCTAACCCTTGGGTCGGTCCCGAGGCTCGCGTCTCGGGAGCGCAGGCCAGCTCGCGCGCTGGTCTGTCACCGCCGACCCATCAGTCTCGCGCGGCGCCAGCAGTGGGTGGTGGCGCCGCCGGGCCTTGCGGCCGCGGCCCCTGCAGCGATGCGGGGGCCGTTGGTCGTTTAGGGCCACGACCGGAGCGGTCTTGCGCGAATACGGCTGTACGCGATAACATACGTATGCGATGACAGACGCCGCGACTACTTCGACCCCGCAGCCCGCGCGGGTCAACGTCCCTGAAGACGCCACGGCGGCGCTCTCGATCGGCCCGCGCGTGAAGGCGCTGCGCGAGTCGATGGGGCTGTCATTGCGTGATCTGGCGCAGCGGTCCGGCGTCTCGGCGCCGATGCTGTCGCAGGTCGAGCGGTCCGACACGTCGCCGACACTGCAGGTCGCCACGAAGATCGCCGCCGGACTGGATCTTCGCCTGTCGCAGCTGCTGCGCCTCGATGAGGGCGGCGCCGTCACCGTGGTCCGCGAAGCCGAGCGCCGCACCGGCGGTGGCTCGGGCGGCCACGCGTTCGAGATCCTCACGCCGGCGCTGCCCGGCCAGCGCCTCGAGCTCTCGCGCCACGAGCTCGCAGCGGGCTCCACGACCGGCGGACCCGGCGACCCGCCGATGCACGAGCCGGGTTCCCGCGAGATCGCGCTCGTCGACCGCGGCCGCGTCGTCCTCGAGATCGACGGCGAGCAGCACGCGCTCGGCCCCGGCGACACCGTCACGTTCGATGCCGATCTTCCACACCGCTTCACCAATCCGGGCGACGAGCCCGCGATCCTCCTTGCCGTGGTCAGTGCCGGCCTCCGCCGCTCCTGACCGCCACCAAGCCCCGACCTTCAAACGACTTCCCAGCCGCCCGCGCCTTCGGCCCGGCGGCGCCTTCACCACGACACCCCGAGACGCATGACGCCAAGCACCCTGTTCGAGAAGATCTGGACGGCCCACGAGGTCGCCGATCAGCTCCTCTACATCGACCTGCACCTGGTCCACGAGGTCACGAGCCCGCAGGCCTATGAGGGCCTCCGCACCGCCGGCCGCAAGGTCCGCCGCCCCGACCGCACGTTCGCGACCGCCGACCACAACGTCCCGACCGACGGCTCTTCGCGCGCCGACCAGATTCGCGACCAGCTGTCGCGCAAGCAGGTCGAGGCGCTCGAGAGCAACTCGGCCGAGTTCGGCGTTCCGTGCCACTCGATCGGCTCTGATCTCCAGGGCATCGTGCACGTGATCGGGCCGGAGCTGGGCATCACCCAGCCGGGCATGACGATCGTCTGCGGCGACTCCCACACCGCCACGCACGGCGCGTTCGGCGCGCTGGCGTTCGGCATCGGCACGTCCGAGGTCGAGCACGTCATGGCGACGCAGTGCCTCGTCCAGAAGAAGCCCAAGACGATGCGGATCAACTACGTCGGCGAGATGGGCCCGGGCGTCACCGCCAAGGACCTGATCCTCGCCACGATCGGCCAGATCGGCGTGTCGGGCGGCAACGGCTACGTCATCGAGTTCGCTGGCCCCGTCATCGAGTCGCTCTCGATGGAGGGCCGCATGACGATCTGCAACATGACCATCGAGGGCGGCGGCCGCGCTGGCATGATCGCCCCCGACGAGACGACCTTCGAGTACCTCAAGGGTCGCCCCGGCTCGCCGCAGGGTGCTGAGTGGGACGCCGCCGTCGAGCAGTGGAAGACCCTCAAGACCGACGACGGCGCAGCCTTCGACACCGAGGTCACCGTCGACGTAAACGCCATCTCCCCGATGGTCACCTGGGGCACCACGCCTGGGCAGGTCGTCGGCGTCTCGGCCACCGTGCCGGAGCCCCAGTCCGATCAGGACCGTCGCGCGCTGCAGTACATGGCGCTCGAACCGGGCACCCCGATGAAGGAGATCAAGCTCGACCGCGTCTTCATCGGCTCGTGCACGAACTCGCGCATCGGCGACCTGCGCGTCGCCGCTGAGACGATCAAGGGCCGCAAGGTCGCCGACGGCGTCATCGCGATGGTCGTCCCGGGCAGCGCCCAGGTGAAGGAGGCTGCCGAGGCCGAGGGTCTCGACAAGATCTTCACCGCGGCCGGTTTCGACTGGCGTGGCGCGGGCTGCTCGATGTGCCTGGGCATGAACCCCGACGTCGCCGCTCCCGGTGAGCGCGTGGCGTCGACCTCGAACCGCAACTTCGAGGGCCGCCAGGGCAAGGGCGCCCGCTCGCACCTCATGAGCCCCCAGATGGCCGCTGCGGCCGCCATCGAGGGCCACTTCGTCGACATCCGCACCTGGAACTAGGAGGACCGCAGTCATGGATCCGTTCAAGACCGTTACCGGTGGTGTCTCCGTGCTCATGCGCGACGACATCGACACCGACCAGATCATCCCCGCGCGCTACATGAAGAAGATCGAGCGCTCCGGCTTCGGCGAGCACCTCTTCGCCGACATCAAGGAGACGCCCGGCTTCAACGTCCCGAAGAACCCGATCCTCGTGAGCGGCGTCAACTTCGGCTGCGGGTCGAGCCGTGAGCACGCACCGTGGGCGCTGGAGGACTTCGGCTTCCGCGTGATCATCGCCAAGTCGTTTGCCGACATCTTCCGCGGCAACTCGCCGAAGATCGGCCTGCTGCCGGTCGTGCTCCCGGCCGACGACGTCGAGTTCGTCGCCGCGCAGGACGAGGCGACCGTCGACCTCGAGGCCCAGGAGGTCCGCGCCGGCGGCAAGACCTTCCCCTTCGAGTTCGACGCGGAGATCAAGCACCGGCTCCTCAACGGCCTCGACGACATCGCGCTGACCCTCCAGCAGGAAGACGCGATCGCCAAGTACGAAGCGGAGCGCGAGCGCTCCGGCCCCAACACGCTGCAGTTCAAGTAGACCAGAGGTCAACGCCATGAACACCACCACCGGGGCCTACGATCAGATCGGAGGCCCCGGTGGGGGTGCCTGGTTTGATCGGTGGGCGACGCAATACGACTCCGAGCGCCGGCTGCTCATCAGCCCGTTCGACGCCTACTACGACGCGGCCGCTGAGGCCGCGTCGATCAAACAAGACGGGACGCGCCGGACGGCCGGCGCCGACGGCGGACCGATCCGCGTCCTGGATCTGGGCGCCGGCACCGGCCTGCTGACGGCGGTTCTGGCCGCGGCGCTGCCGGGCGCGGAGCTGACGCTCCTCGACGAGGCGCCAGGCATGCTGGCCCAGGCCAAGGACCGCCTGGCCGACATCGCGGATCGCCTGACGCTGATCGAGGGCGACCTGCTGGGCGATCTGCCCGTAGGCCCGTTCGACGTGATCGCGTCGGGGCTGGCCATCCACCACCTGGACCGCGTCGACCAGGCGAAGGTCTACGCCGCAGCGCGCGAGCGTCTCGCGCCGGGCGGCGTGTTCGTCAACGCGGAGCAGCTCAAAGCCCCGGCCCAGTGGCTCGAGGACCACTTCCTGGAACGCGAGCTCGTCCACGCGCGCAGCGGCGGGTTCACGCCCGAAGCCGAAGAGCAGGCCTGGATCCGGTGGTCGATCGACCAGCACGTCACGCTCGAAGACCAGCTGGGGTGGCTCCACGCGGCTGGCTACGACACCGTCGAATGCGTCTTCAAGGCCTGGCGGTTCGCCGTGGTGGCGGGGTGGAACGCCCCCGACGCCTGATGAACGATGGGCGACGACACCCGCTGGTCGCACCACGTAACAGCGTGATGGCGCCCACACAGTTCGTCAACCCTTAATGACGCGCCGTCAATAAGGATCCGCCGGGCTTCCATCTGTGAGCATCGTCCCCTAAGGTCGGTGACAGCTGGCACACAGTCCGAGTGTCCCGCCGGAACCGGAAGCCCCCAAAGGATTCCCCGGCCCCGTGAATCGGTCGCACGATTGTCCCGCGTGCGACCGGTCCACGA
Organism: Actinomycetes bacterium; assembly: GCA_023429855.1. Classification (GTDB taxonomy): domain Bacteria; phylum Actinomycetota; class Thermoleophilia; order Solirubrobacterales; family Solirubrobacteraceae; genus JAGIBJ01. The sequence continues at coordinate 1,137 of JAEZDB010000467.1, read as the reverse complement.
ATCTGGTCCCGACAGCGCGCCCCTTGTCCCGGGGCGCAGTCAACCATGTCCCTCAGGGTTGCGCCCCATCCGTCAAGGCGGGTGGGGCGGAGCCCTATTTCTCGTTCTCGGGGGAGCCTGCAGGCGGCCCGCGTGCGAGGGCGCCGCTTCAATAGCCTGCTCGGTCTATGACGAAGATCGCTGTTCTGCCTGGCGACGGGATCGGGCCCGAGATCGCGGCCCCGGCCGTCCAGATCCTCACCGAGCTCCTCGGCGCCTCCGAAGTGGTCTTCGAGGAGTACGTCTTCGGTGGCGCGAGCATCGACGCCCACGGCACGGCCCTCACCGACGAGACCCTCGCGGGCTGCAAGGCGAGCGATGCTGTGCTGCTGGCGGCCGTTGGCGGTCCGAAGTGGGACACGACCGACCCGAACGCCCCGCGCCCCGAGCAGGGCCTGCTCGGCCTGCGTAAGGAGCTCGGTCTTTTCGCCAACCTGCGCCCGGTCCGCCCGCTGCCGGCCCTCTACAGCGCGTCGGCGCTCAAGGAAGAGGTCATCGAGGGCACCAACCTCGTCGTGGTCCGCGAGCTCACCGGCGGCATCTACTTCGGCGAGAAGACCCGCACCGAGACCAGCGCGTCCGACCTGTGCGCCTACACGACCGCCGAGGTCGAGCGCATCGCCCGCGTCGCCTTCGACCTGGCGGCGCGCCGGTCCGGCAAGCTCGCTTCCGTCGACAAGGCCAACGTCCTGGAGACGTCACGCCAGTGGCGCCAGGTCGTCCATGAGGTCGCCGTCGACTACCCGAGCGTCGAACTCGAAGACGTCCTCGTCGACAACTGCGCGATGCAGCTGATCTCGCGCCCCTCGAGCTTCGACGTGATCGTGACCGAGAACCTCTTCGGCGACATCCTCTCCGATGAGGCCGCGATGCTGACCGGCTCGATCGGCATGCTGCCGAGCGCGTCGCTGGGAGCGCCCGGAACTCCCGGCCTGTTTGAGCCGGTGCACGGCTCAGCTCCAGACATCGCCGGGCAGGGGATTGCGAACCCACTGGCGATGTTCCTGTCGACGGCGATGTTGCTGCGCGACGGACTTGGTCGCCCCGTGGAGGCTGCGGCTCTAGAATCGGCAGTCGACGAGGCACTTGCTCACGGTC
>JAEZDB010000433.1 GCA_023429855.1 Actinomycetes bacterium | reverse complement strand
GATGGTGCCGGGCGACAGCGCCGCGTCGGCCGCAGGGATCGCGAGCACCGCGGCGCCCGCCTCACCGGGGCGGCGCACCGTGCGCGACTGCACGAGCTGGTCGTACTGCTGGAAGAGCGGCGTGCGGTCAGCGAGGTTCGGCGAGCCGAGCAGCGTGGTCAGGACCTCGCCGGGGGTTGCGCCCGTCTCAAGCCGCTTCGGCGGCGCCGGGTACGGCGACTCGGCGGGCTTCTCGGGGTAGATGTCGTAGAGGGGGCAGTCGTCGACGAGTGCCGGGACGGGCATGTCGCCGACCAGGTCGCCGCTCTTGAAGATGCGGAAGTTGCCCGTATCGGTGACGACGCCGAACGGCGAGCCGTAGACCTCCCACTTCTCGCAGACGGCCAGGACCTCTTCGACCTTGCCGGGCACCGCGACGCAGAGCATGCGCTCCTGCGACTCCGACACCATGATCTCGAACGGCTCCAGGCCGGTCTCACGCAGCGGCACGAGGTCGACGTCGACGTCGAGGCCGACTTCGCCCTTGCTCGCCATCTCCGAGGCTGCTGAGGTGAGGCCTGCCGCGCCGCAGTCCTGCAGCGACACGATCAGGCCGCGCTCGAGCAGCTCGAGCGAGCACTCCAGGACCTTCTTCTCTTCGAAGGGGTCGCCGACCTGGACGGTCGGGCGCTTGTCGGCGTCGTCCTCGCCGAGCTCGGCGGCCGCGAGCACGGAGGCGCCGCCGATGCCGTCGCGGCCGGTCGAGGCGCCGAAGACGATCAGCGCGTTGCCCACGCCCTGGGCGGCGGAGAGCATCATCGTCTCCTTGCGCACGAGGCCGATCGCCATCGCGTTGACGAGGCAGTTCGTCTCGTACGGGCCTTCGAAGTAGACGTCGCCGCCGATGTTCGGGACGCCGATGAGGTTGCCGTAGTGGCCGATGCCCGAGACGGCGCCGTCGAGCAAGAAGCGCGAGCGTTCGGAGTCCTGCGGCTCGCCGAAGCGCAGCGCGTCGAGCACCGCGATCGGGCGGGCGCCGAGGGCGAAGATGTCGCGCAGGATGCCGCCGACGCCGGTCGCCGCGCCCTGGAACGGCTCGACCGCCGACGGGTGGTTGTGGCTCTCGACCTTGAACGCCGCGATCCAGCCGTTGGCGGCCTGCACGGCGCCGGCGTTCTCACCCGGGCCGAGGACGAGGTCGTCGCCCTCGGTCGGCAGGGTGCCGAGCAGCTTCTTGGAGTGCTTGTAGGCGCAGTGCTCGCTCCACATCAGCGAGAACATCGCCAGCTCGACCTGCGTGGCTTCGCGGCCCAGCTTCTGCGTGACGAGCTCGTACTCGCTCTCCGTGAGCCCGAGCGCCTTCGCCTGCTCCAGGCCGGGCGGGGTGCCGGTCGGGACGGTGCCCTCCGGCACGGCCGGGAACTCAGGGAGCAGCGCGGTCTGGGCCATTGGGCCCGATGGTACCCGTCTGCTGGGGCCGGGCTCGCCGCGGTGCCATTCGCGCCGACTGAACTGGCCCCGGTGGCGGCCCAGGCCGCCTACGCTGAGAGGGTGTCCCGCTCGAGTTCGCAGACGGCGCGCACCGTGCTGGTGCTCCTGTCGGTCTTCGCGCTGCTCCGGTCGCTCCGGCGCCCCGAGCGCGGGACGACGCTGCGGCGGCACGTCGAGCTGCTGCAGAAGGTCACGCCGATCCACCAGTTCGCGCCGATCGCGGGATCGCGCGCGCTTTTCGACCGCGACGGCGATTTCGGCGTCACCGTCGTCGCGCACCGGTTGCGGACCGACCTGCCGTGGACGCTGGTGCCCGTCGACGAGCGTGAGCTCGCCGGCTGGCTGGCCTGACGCGTCTACGCCGCGGCGGGCGCGACCGAGGCAGCGGCGCCGTCAAACAGCTTGAGACCGTCGATCGACCCGAGCAGCGCGTCGACGGCGTGCTCGGGGTGCGGCATCAATCCGGCGACGTTGCCGGCCACGTTGCAGACGCCCGCGATGTCGTCGAGCGAGCCGTTGGGATTCTGCCCGTCCGCGTAGCGGAAGAGGATCTGATCGTTGGCCACCAGCTCTGGCAGTTGCTCGTCGGGCACGTAGTAGCGGCCGCAGCGGTGCTTCGCCGGGATGCTCAGTGAGTCGCCGACGGAGGTGGTGCTCGTGAACGGCGTGCGGTTCGTCGCGACGACCAGGTCGACCTCGCGGCACACGAACCGCAGCGACAGGTTCGGCAGCAGGGCGCCGGGAACCAGTCCAGCCTCGGCGAGGATCTGGAAGCCGTTGCAGATACCGAGCACCGGCCCGCCCGCCGCGGCGAACTTCGCGACCTCGCCCATCACCGGCGACAGCCGCGCGAGCGCGCCGACCCGGAGGTAGTCGCCGTACGAGAATCCGCCGGGGATGACGATCGCGTCGGAGCCTTTGAGGTCGGCCTCGCCGTGCCACAGCAGCTGAGCGTCGCCGACCGCCGCGCACGCGCGCAGGGCGTCGATCTCGTCACAGGTGCCGGGAAACCGAACGACTCCGAAGCGCATGCCCGCAAGCATGGCAGAACCCCCGCGGCCGTGGTCGATCCACGCGTGGTGGTCGAGGAGTGGCGCAGCGTGCGTGCGAGGCGCCGCTCAGCGGCCGCTACGAGATGTCTTGGATTTCGTAGTCCTCGATGAGCGGGTTGGCGAGCAGGCGCTCGCACATCTGATCGAGGTCTGCGGCGTCGGCGAGCTCGAGCTCGACGAGTCGGCCGATGCGCACATCGCTGGCGCCGTCGAAGCCGAGGGCCGGGAGGGCGCGTTCGACGGCCTCGCCCTGTGGATCGAGGATCCCGGTCTTCGGGCGGATGAGAACGCGTGCACGGGCCATGAGCTGGTCTCAGCCTAGCGCCTGGGTGCCGTCTTCGCAGCCGCCTGGACGCAGATGCAGGATCGGACCCGGGTCAGGCCGGGCCGGTGCCCCGGGCGGAGCTGGTCGCGCCGATGGTTCTGGGGCGCTCCTGGCGCGGTCGCGCTAGGTAGCGGGTGCGTACGGCGGCGGGTCGCCGTAGGTGACGCGTTCGATCGCTTCGACGATGGCTGGCGCGAGCTGCGGAAGGGCGGCGGCGTCGTGCTCGATGAGGTGCCGGGTCATCAGCTCCGAGATGCCGGCGATGAGGAACTCCACGGCGCCTTGTGATGGGTGGCCGACGCGGGGGTCGATGGCGCGGGCGGCGTCGATGGAGCGCATCATGCCGGCGACTTGGCTGCGGGCCATCTCGAGACGTCGCTGCTCGGCGACGGGGCCGGCGGCGCGTCCTTCGACCATGCGCATGCGGGCGAAGAGCGGCCAGGCGGCGAGGGATTTCAGCGCGCTGTCGACGGCGGCGCGGGTGGCGGCGCGCGGGTCCTCCATGGCGACGGGCTGCCGCAGGGTGTTCATCATCACGCCGTCGAGCAGGGTGTAGCCGGCGAGAAACGCCTCTTCCTTGCTGGCGTAGTGGGCGTAGAACGTCTTGCTGGAGACGCCGGCGCGCTCGATGATCGAACGCGTGGAGGCGCGCGCGTAGGAGTTCGTGGTCACCTCTTCGGCGGTCGCGAGGATGATGCGCGCCTTCTGCGTGAGCGCGACCTGCTCGCGCGTGAGGTTATGGCGGTGGCGCGGCAGTGCGACGTCTTCGCCGCCTAGGCCAAGCCGGTAGACCTCGGCGATCAGCGGCTCGTCGATCGGGTACGAGGTCGGGGCAGACACCGCAGCGCATCGTACGCCGGACGGTTCTGGCGCACCCACCCTGCTGCCGGTTTGCAGACCCCTGCTGCAAACCGGCAGCAGGAAAGCGCGCCAAGCTCAACCGCCAGCGAACGTGTTAAAGAAGAGAAACACAGCGTGTTCTGGTTTGCTACGGTCGACGGGTCCCCGCGCGCATCCTGTCCCGCGTGCGTCACCCAGAAGGAGCTCCTTCGCATGTCTGTATCCACACGCTGCCTACGCGTCGGGTCGCTGGCGGTGGTCGCCGCCTCGCTAGCCGGCGGCCTGCCGTCCTCTGCCTCAGCCGCGACGCTCGCCCAGAGCCGCGTCGAGATCCCGATCACGTCGACTTCTCCGCAGACCAACGTGGTCTCGAGCGTGGTGCGCCTAAAGGTGCCGATGGTGCCGGGCGCTGCCACCACGACCGAGCGCTGCAAGTGGATCGCTTACGAGCGCTGGCGCTCGGCCGACGGTCCGTCGCAGTCGACCTCCGCCGACGCGGTCGTCGTGCTCTTCCCCGGAGTGCTCGAAGGCGCCGCTGCATTCGACCAGGTCGCTCGTAACACCGTGCGCGCGTCGGCCTCGCGGGGCAAGCACATCGAGGTCTGGGGCATCGACCGCCGCGCGAACTGCATGGAAGACAAGACCGGCCTCGAGCTCGCGGCGCAGACGAACAACCCGGATGACGCGATCGACTACTACTACAAGAACAAGGTCATCGACGGGAAGCGCTTCGCCGGCTGGAACCAGGGCAACCGCGTCCTCGCCGACATCGGCATCCAGCAGACGATGGAGGACTACTACTCCGTCCTGATCAGCGAGCTGCCGAGCCAGCCGTGGCGCGAGAAGCACGTGATCTGCGGCGGCCACTCGCTCGGCGGCCCGCTCACCGAGATCTTCGGCTCGTGGGACTTCGACGGCGACAAGGCCACCACCGAGGACGCGGGCTACCGCCAGTGCGCGGGCTTCGTCGGCCTCGATACGACGCTCAACGGCGGCGTCGCCAGCCCGCAGTCGGTCCCGGGGAACCGCGATCTGCTCGGCCAGCTCACCGGCGGCCTGCTCGACCAGTTCGGCAACATCGGCGTCGCGGCGCTCAAGAACAACCTCGCGCCGCGCCACGTCGACCTGCTCGGCATCTCGCCGCAGACGATGATGTTCCTTGAGCTCATCGCCACCGGCGCCGACCTCGAGCCCGACGCCGAGGTTACCGCGACGGTGCAGAACGCGCCGCACACGAGATCGATCGACGACTTCCTCAAGATCGGCGCGTCGTACGACCTAGGCGCCTACCTCGCCGGCTCCGAGTCGCTGCGGAACTTCCGCTGGACCCGCATGGCGCTGCTCGGCCAGATCCTCGACGACAACGCCGGCGTCTTCGGCATCGTCCGGTCGAGCTTCGGCTACCCGACCGGGGTGCCGCTGCGCCGCAACCGCCTGCCCGAGCAGGTCGCGCTGATCCCGGGCCTCGGCCAGCTCATCACAAAGGACCGCCTGATGCTGCCGCAGAAGACCTACCCGCGGCAGCTGCAGTCCTGGGTCAACTACGACCAGATGGGCGTGAACGGCGTCGGCCTCGGCATCACGAACCCGAGTCTCGAGGTCGCCGACGCGGCCCAGGTCGCCCGGTCGATCCACGAGGGTCCGCTCAACCTGACCGAGGACTGGTTCCCGATCCGCCTGATCATCGAACAGGGGCTGCTCGTCTCCGGCGACCGCACTGGCAGTCTCGCCTTCTCGATGCACGGCAGCACGATGACGAAGAAGCCGCGGGTTTCCGTGATCGCCGCCAACAGCGTGCTCACGCCCCGCAAGGTCGACCCGCAGGTGTTCGCGCCCGGCTACCAGCACCTCGACGTGCTCATGGCCGCCGAAAAGCAGAACAACGGCCGGCCCGAGATCACGAGCACGACGATTGCGAACCTGATCGACACGGCGGTGTCGGACTAGTCGCCCCGGGGGCGCCAGCGGGCCGGTCGGGCAGCGTGCGGTTTTCGATGTCGCTGCCCGACCGCCTGCGGCGGCGCCGCTCGGGCTGATCGGACTTCAGGCTAGATCCCGGCCGGGTCGAACGCCGCCGGGATCTCGTAGATCCGACCGTCGAAGCCCGCGGAGAAGAGGCGGCCGGCGGAGAAGCCGGTGCTGCCCTTGCCGTAGACGACCACGCTCGGATTCCTCAGTCCGCTCGCCAGCTTGCACGCCCGGTTGGGCGCGGTGATGCGGACGATCTCACCGGCGGCGTTGAACGGGACGACGGGGCGTTCGGCCGAGTCGAGGGTGAGGCCGTCGGGTGCGGCGAAGCCGTTGGCGCCCTTGAGCGCGAGCAGGCTCTCCGGTCGGCGCGGCGACGCGATCGGGATCCGGCTGACGCCGCCGTTGACGAACGTGCGCGACACGTAGAGGTACTTGTCGTCCTTGCTCATCACGGCGCCGTTGGCGCTGAGGAACGGCGCCCACTCGGGCTGCACCACGCCGTTCGGCAGGCGACGGCCGATCTGGCCGCCGAAGTCGTTCGTCGCGTAGATCGTGCCGTCGGCCGTGACGGCCAGCCCGTTCGCGGCGCTGAGATTGCGCGCGATCTGCGTCAGCGCACCCGTGTCAGGGTTGAGGCGCGAGATGTAGCCGGGGCGCAGGATGTCGCCGAGGAACACCCGCGCGTCGGCGCCGCCACCGACGATCACCGTGCCGTCGGGCTCCAGCGCCAGGGCGCCGCCGCCGCCCTTGGCGCGCAGCGTCGCGACCTTGATCCCCGGGGCGCCGGGGGCGTCGAACCGCACGATACGGCCGCCGATGAGGTCGGTCACGTAGAGCCGCCCCTGCCGGTCGACGACCGCGCCCTCGATCGCCGAGTTGATCTGTCCGGCGTACACCTGACGGGCTGGTTCGGCGCACACGCCGGGTACGACGTGGCGCTCGCGGCGGGCGCGACGACCCCGAGGGCGGCGACCGCAGCGGCACCGTTGGCGACAGCAGCGGTCAGGCCGCGGGTGCGGCGGAGGGCGGAGGGCGGAGGCGGGACAGGTCCTCATATCTGTGACCTACGCTACGCCCGCGGTGCCCGGATCACTAGCAGCGCCGCGGTCGAGCCTCGGCGGCCCCGGCCCCGGCCCCGGCCCCGGCGCCGGAGTCCGGCACCGGGGAGGAACGCGGCCCTACGAGACCGACGGCGCCTCAGCGCCGATGCGCTTGAGCCAGTCGCTGAGCGGCTCGCCCGTGATGCGCTGGTAGGCGTCGCGGTAGCGGTCGCTGGTGCCTTCGACGATGTCGGCGGGGATCGCGGGGGCGGGCTCCTGCTTGTCCCACCCGGAGGCCGTCGCCCAGTCGCGGACGAACTGCTTGTCGAACGACGGCTGGCCCTTGCCGGTCTCAAAGCCCTCGACGGGCCAGTAGCGGGAGGAGTCGGGGGTGAGGACCTCGTCGGCGACGTGCAGGACGCCCTCGGCGTCGATGCCGAACTCGAACTTGGTGTCGGCAAGGATCAGGCCGCGCTCGCGGGCATGCTCCGCGGCGCGCTTGTAGAGGGCGATCGAGAGGTCCTGGACCTTCTGGAGCAGGTCGGGGTCGCCGACGATCGCAGCGGCCTGCTCGAGGTCGACGGTCTCGTCGTGCTCACCGAGCTCGGCCTTCGTCGACGGCGTGAAAAGCGGCTCGGGCAGCTGCTCGGACTCCTTCAGCCCCTCAGGCAGCACGTGACCGGAGACCTTGCCGGTCGCGAGGTAGTCCTTCCAGCCGGAGCCGGTGATGTAGCCGCGGACGATCGCCTCGAGCGGCACGATCTTCAGCTTCTTGACCACGATCGCGCGGCCCTTGACCTCATCCGGCACGCCTTCGGAGTCGGAGATGAAGTGGTTGGGGACGATGCCTTCGGTGAGGCCGAACCAGAAGACCGACAGGCCGGTCAGCACCGAGCCCTTGCCGGGAATCGGCGTCGGGTGGATCGCGTCGTACGTCGAAATCCGGTCGGTGGCGACCAGCAGCAGCTTGTCGTCGCCGAGGTCGTAGAGCTCGCGGACCTTGCCGGACGCGATGAGGGGGAGATCGGAGAGGAGCGGCATGCGGCCGATCCTAGAGGCCCATTGGCCGAGTTTGCCCCCCGCAGGGCCCGCGCAGGCCTTACCTTTTGCTGAACGCACTGCACGGACGCCACCCTCCCGTGTGCTGCGCCCCCGAATGTCTGACGACCAAGACCCCGCGCATCGCACGCTGTCGAGCCTCACGTTCGAGCGCGGCTACCGGCTTTCGCTGATCCTCGACCCCGACGGGACGGTGCGCTCCGTCGTCGAGGTCGAAGGGATCTCCAACTTGGCGCCAGCGGTGCTCGTCGGCCACTACGTCGGCGCCGCTGCTGCTGGCGGCGCGCGCGGTGCGGCACGCCGCGCGGCGTGGGACGAACGGATCGCCGCAGCGCATGCAAGCCCGGCGCCTGCCCGCTACGAGGACCTCCACCCTGACGGGCTCGACGGAGAAACGCCGGTGGTGACCACCACGGTCGTCCCGATCAACGCGGCCGACGGCACGCTCCAGGCGATCTTCGTCGGTGCGCACGACCGTTCAGACATCATCGACGCCCAGCGGACCGTTCGCGAGCAGGGCGAGCTGCTGCGATCTGCGCTCGACGTGACGCAGATGGGCAGCTTCGCGCTCTACATCCGCGAGCCGCGGTTCGAGTCCGACGAGCGCTACCGCGAGATCTTCGGCTACGACCCCGCGCCGTCGGTGGCCGCGGACGGGATCGGGGCGCTCATCCACCCGCTCCACATCGAGGACCGCGAGCGTGTGGGGAAGACGTTCATGGCCGCGATCCGCGGCCAGGAGGGTGTCAACTACCACGAGGAGTACCGCATCTGGGCCCCGCGCCCGGGCGGCCCGCCTGAGCTCCGTCGCATCTCGGTCCTGGGCCGCGTCGAGGTCGATGAGCAGGGGCCGCGGCGCATCTTGGGCGTCGTCGACGACGTGACCGACCGCCGCCGCGCGGAGGAACTGCGGATCCGGATGCAGAAGCGCGAGGCGCTCGGCACGCTCGCGGGCGGGATGGCCCACGACTTCAACAACGTGATCAGCGCGATCCTCAGCAACGCCTCGGTGGCCAGCGCCGAGGTCAAGGCGGGCGCCGATCCCTCGACGAGCCTCGACGAGATCACCCTCGGCGCCAAACGCGCCGCCGATCTCGTGAGTCGCATGCTGGACTTCAGCCGCGACCGCGAGCCGGAGCGGCGCGAGTTCTCGCTCGCGGAAATCGCTCGGGAGGCGTGCCGGCTGCTCAGCCCGACGCTGCCCGCGGGCGTCGAATGCAGGGTCGACGCCGACGACGGTCTACCGGCTCTGACCGGCGATCCGTCGCAGATCCACCAGGTCGTGATGAACCTCGTCACGAACGCCGGGCAGGCGCTCGATCGCGACGGCGAGGACGGAGCGATCGATCTGCTGATCGACCAGGTCGCGCTGCCCCGAGACGGCTCGGCGGCCGAAGCGACGCTCGCCCCCGGCGCTTACCTGCGCCTGCGCGTGCGCGACGAGGGCCACGGCATTCCGGAGGAGGACCTTGGGCGCATCTTCGACCCGTTCTTCACCACGAAGGCGCGCGGCGAAGGCACCGGGCTGGGCCTTGCGGCGGCGCAGAGCATCGTCCGCAGCCACCGCGGCCTGATCAGGGCCGACAGCATCCCGGGCGACGGCACAGAGCTCACGGTCCTCCTGCCGCTCGACGGCGCCTCGCCCGCCGCGACGGAGCCGGCTGCACGGCCGCCCGAGCTCTCCGTCGAGCCCGCGCCGGGAAACCCGCGGGTGCTGTTCGTCGACGACGAAGCGGCGCTGGTGATGCTCGCGCAGCGCGCGCTTCCCCTGCACGGCCTCGACGTGACGGCGTTCACCGAACCCACCGACGCACTCGCGGCGCTGCGCGCCGAACCCGCGCAGTTCGATGCCCTCGTCACCGACCTGGCGATGCCGGTGCTCACCGGCTTTGAGCTGATCGAGGGCGTTCGTGCTGCGCGCCCTGACCTGCCGGTCGTGCTGACGTCGGGCTTCTTGACGGCCGAGAGCCGCGCTGAGGCTCGCCGGCTCGGCGTGAACCAGGTCGTGCCCAAGCCCTGCCCGATCGACGAGCTGGCGGGCGCGGTGCACGCGCTCACGCGCCCAGGCTGAGCAAGCTGCCACGCCCCGATCCTGGATGCAGAGCGGGCC
>JAEZDB010000429.1 GCA_023429855.1 Actinomycetes bacterium | reverse complement strand
CACCTAACGACCGCCCACTCTGGCGAAAAGGGGCGGCCGACGCCTACGCGATCGGCCGCTTCGGCCCCTTCGGCGGCCCGACGAGCCGCAGCGCCGCGTGCGCCGGATCGAGCTTGGGTGCGACGCCGAGCACGCCCTCGAGGAGCATGATCGCGCCGACCTTGGAGAGCGGCTCGTTGAGGTTGCCGCACTTGGGCGACTGCACGCACGACGGGCAGCCGTGCTCGCACGGGCATTGCTTGAGGAGCGTGAGGGCGCTGAGGCAGAGGTCCTCGAAGCGGCGGTAGCCCTCGCGCGTGATGCCGATCCCGCCGGGGTGGCCGTCGTAGATGAAGATCGTCGGACCGGCCGTCTGCATGTGGAGGTTGGTCGACAGGCCGCCGATGTCCCAGCGGTCGCACATCGCCAGCAGCGGCAGCACCGCGATCTGCGTGTGCTCGGCGGCGTGGAGCGCGCCGAGCAGCGCCTCCATCGGCAGGTCGCGCATCGCCTCGTGCGTAGGCTCGTACCAGAGGGCCTGCGTGGAGAAGGTGGTCGTCGGCAGGTCGAGGCCGACGAGGTCGATCGCCTCATGGTCGCCGTAGCGCTTGCGCTGGTAGCCGATCACCGTCTCGGTGACGCTCACCTCGCCGAAGCTGAGCTTGGCCCCGGCCACGTCGCGGCGGTCGAGGAGCCGGTCGATCGTGGTGGTCGTCTCGGTCTTGGGTTGCGTGTACCACTCGCCCTCGAACGGGTCGACGACTGCTGTGCCGCCGACCACGTCGAGGTCGCGCACGAGGTAGGACTTGCCGAGGTGGAAGTAGACCGCGCCCTTGTGGACGGTCGAGAACGCGCGGCCGAGTTCGACGCCGCCCATCACCTCGCCCGAGCGGCCGTCGACGACGATCACCTGCTCGGCGCTCGCCGACCGCAGCGACGTCTTGCTCGCGGGATACGAGTCGGGCACGGCGAGCACGTGGCCGGCCGGGCGCTTGACGAGGCCGCCGCTCGCGACGAGCGCCTCGATCGCCGCGGGCGTCTCGGGGCCGAAGAACGGCAGGTCGCTCGGCACGATCGGCGCCTCCAGCGCCGCGCAGAGCAGGTGCTGCGCGTGGATCTGCTCGGAGAACGGATCGAGGATCGCGTTCTCGACGGGGCGATCCAGGAACTGGTCGGGGTTGCGGCAGAAGTACTGGTCGAGGGCGTCGTCGCCGGCGACGTAGAGGGCCAGGCCCTCGCTGCGGCGTCCGGCCCGCCCCCACTGCTGCTTGAGCGACGCGACCGTCCCCGGGAACGTGACGACCACGCACGCGTCGAGCGCGCCGATGTCGATGCCGAGCTCCAGCGCGTTCGTCGCGATCACCGCGCGCAGCTCACCGCGCGTGAGCTTGGCCTCGATGTCGCGGCGCTGCTCGGGCGTGTAGCCGGCGCGGTACGGCGAGACCTTGTCGGCGAGCATCGGGGCCTGGTCCTCGAGCTGCTCGCGGACCATCCGGCTGATCATCTCGACGCCCTTGCGCGCCTTCATGAAGCAGATCACGCGCGCGCCGCCCTTGACGAGATCGGTGACGATGTCGGCCGCCTCGGTCACGGCCGACCGCCGGGCGCCGGAGTCCTCGTCGAGCAGCGGCGGGTCCCACATCGCGTACTGGCGCGGCGCCTGGGGCGAGGCGTCGTCGTCGACCAGCGCAATGTCGTCGATGCCGGTGAGCGCCGCGCCCAGCTCGACGGGGTTGCCGATCGTGGCGCTCGCCATGAGGAACCGCGGCGCCGTGCCGTAGCGGGCCGCGAGCCGGCGCAGGCGCCGCAGGACGTTGCCCACATGGCTGCCGAACACGCCGCGATACACGTGCGCCTCGTCGATCACCACCACCGCCAGGTTGGCGAGCAGGTCGTTCCACGCCGCGTGGTTGGGCAGCACGCCCACGTGGAGCATGTCGGGGTTGGTGAGGATGATGTTGGCCTCACGGCGGATCCGCGCGCGCTGCTCCTTGGGCGTGTCGCCGTCGTAGATCGCGGGGCGCAGCTGCTTCAGCCCGAGCTGGTGGATGCGGCGGGCCTGGTCCTGCGCGAGCGCCTTGGTCGGCGCGAGGTAGAGCGCGCGGGCGCGCGGGTCGCCGAGCAGCACCTCGGCGGTCGGCACGAGGTAGCAGAGCGACTTGCCGCTTGCCGTGCCCGTGGTGGTGATCGTCGCGCCGTGCCAGGCCGCGTCGATCGCGGCGGCCTGGTGCTCGTAGAGCTCCGCCATGCCCTGCTCGGCGAGCGCCGCGCGCAGTGCGGGGTTGAGGTCGTGCGGGATCGGCGCAAACCGCGGCGCGCGGGCGCCCTCACGCGCCTGGTGGACCAGCGTCCCTTCGCCGCGGCCGCGGGCGAGCAGCTCGGACCAGGGGCGCTCGCTCGAGGTGGTCACGGCCATGAGGAACCAGCGTAGGGCTTGGCAGGTCTGCACCACGGTGGCGCGTCCCTGCGGGCCGGGTCCGAGGGGCGGCGTGCTTAGCTGGGGCGGTGCTTGTGCCCGAAGCCGTCTTGCAGCGCATCGCCGATGCCGTCGCCCGCGCGCACGGCGGCGACCCCGACGCGGCCCGCGCCGACCTGGAGGCGATCTGGGAGGAGCTGGGGCCGGCGGGCGACCCGCTGCACCGGTGCGCCGCCGCCCACGCGCTCGCCGACTTGCAAGACGAGGTTGCCGACGAGCTGCGCTGGGACCTGCGCGCCCTCGACGCCTACGGCCTGATCACCGACGAACGCGCCGCGGAGGCAGGGGTCGCCGGACCGGTCTACGGGTTCGAGCCGTCGCTGCACCTCAACATCGCCGACGCCTACCGCCGCCTCGGCGAGCCGTGGGACGCCCGCGACCACCTCGAGCTCGGCTGGGCCGCCGTCGAGTCGCTGGGCGACGACCCCTACGGCCAGATGATCCGCGCCGGACTCGACCGCCTGCGCTCGCGGCTCGACGCCGACGAGGGCCGCGGCTGACGGCTCAGTGCACGACGGCTCCCCTACGCCGCCGGCCGCGGCCCGTAGGTGACGCGCCGCGTGAGCCGCTCAAACGGCCCCCGCTCACCGGCTGCACGCATCCAGTCGGCCATCACCACCGTCGCGAGCCACGTCGCGATTGCCAGCAGCGCCGTGGCCGTGACCGAGAGGTCGTCGGCCAGCCCGAGCAGGTAGGGCGTGAACACCACGAACCAGACGACCGACTGCGACAGGTAGCAGGTCATCGAGCGCTGCCCGGTCGCCGCAAGGGCCCGGACCGACACCGCGACACGCGGGCTGCGCTCCAGCAGGGCCCCGGGCCGTGAGAGCTGCGCGGCGACGAGCGCGATGAGCGCCGCGTAGCCGAAGCCGCCGAGTACGCCGGTGGCGTCGTGCAGCGGGCCGTAGAGGCTCAAGGCGTCAACGCCAGCGCTGCCGGGCGCCGGTTGGTCGACGACCTGCGCCGCGATCAGCGCCGCCGGCTGCGCGCCGAGCACCGCCACGCCGATGCCAATGACCGCGGTCCAGGTGAGGAGCCGCCGGTGCTCGTCCGGACGCTCGAGCACGCGCCGCCGACCCGCCCACAGGCCCACGAGGAACGGGCAGGCCAGCCCGATCGGCGCGAGAAGCGCGATCCACGGCTGCACCGCGATGCGCTCCGACAGCTGCGTCCACAGGTCGGGCGAGAGCATCGCGGCATCGGGCGGCAGCGTCTTGATGGCAAGGGAGTCGTCGCTCGGCAGCGCGCAGACCACGAAGAAGATCGCGGCGACGATCAGCAGCGAGCGGTCCTTCCACTGCACGGCCCACGCGCCGACAAGCAGCAGCACGCCATAGGCCGCGAGGATGTCGCCGATGAACAGCAGCATCGCGTGGCAGAAGCCCACCGCAAACAGCACCGTGCTGCGCCGCCACAGCAGCCGCCGGACCTGCTGCGGCGTGCCCGTCTGCCGGGCCACGATGCGCGCGACGCCGTAGCCGAACAGCAGCGCGAACAGCGGGTAGGCCCGGCCGTCGACGAACGTCGCGATGAGCCAGGTCACGGCGCGGTCGACCGTGCCGCCGTCTTGCGGGAAGCCGCCGAAGTACGACTCGCCCTGCAGGAAGTAGTGCGAGTTGGCGAGCGCGATCAGCAGCAGCATCAGGCCACGGGCCAGGTCGAGCCCAAGCGCTCGCTCGCCCAACCGCGTCGGGCCGCTGCTCATCGTCTGCACGCCGCCAGTGTCGCGTGGACCGGCAGGCGGCGGCTACCGCCCTTGGTCGGTCCCGCGCAAACTGAGGTCGGCGACCGGCGCCTCGCCCCCGATGGGCTGCGGCTGCGTGCCTGCCGGCGCGTAAAGCGGGTGACGCGGCGCGCCCGCCTGCGTGTAGCCGAGCACGGCCCGCGGGGCGCGGCCGTCGAGCAGCTCGCGGACCTGGCCTTGGCGGCCCGTCGCCATCGGGTGCGCGCCCCAGGCCTCGATCACGAGGTCGGACTTGTCGGCGACGTCGCGCAGCGCGTTGTCGGCCCCGAGGGTCAGCGGACGCTTCGCGATCGCCAGGTTCCGCGGGTCGGTCGCGCAGAGCGTGAAGAGGTTGGCGACGAGCAGGCCGCCATAGCCCCAGTCGCGAGCGAACCCGATGCAGCGACGCACGGTCGGGTCGTCCTCGTCGCCGTCGGCGGTGGAGGGATTGAGCCCGATGAACGCGACGAACGGCCCGTCGGCCCACCGCCGGCCGAGGATCAGGCGATGGTGCCCGTCGGCAGAGAAGTGCGCCCAGCGGCGCAGGTCGGTCCCAAATCGATCCCCCATCCAGCTCAGAAGCTACGCAGCGGTCGGTATGACTTCTGTCGGGGAACCCGGCGCGTGATCAGGCGCACGCGCGCGGGCGGCGACGCGAGGCGTGCGTCAGCGGGCGGCCGGCTCGCGGACCACGTGCAACGGCGGCACGATCGGCGCCGGCAGCGGCTCGCCC
>JAEZDB010000367.1 GCA_023429855.1 Actinomycetes bacterium | reverse complement strand
ACCCACTCCAGCGTCGAGGGAGACGCGTCGGGGTTGCCGGCCGCGTCGACCGAGCGCACGCTGAACGTGTGCGGGCCGTCGATCAGGTCGGTCAGCTCGACGGGCGAGGTGCAGGGCGCCCAGGCTCCGCCGTCGAGGCGGCATTCGAACTCCGCCACGCCCGTCCCGCCGGCGTCGCCGCCGGAGAACTCGATCGTGGCATGGTCGTCGGTGGTCTGCGGCGGCAGCGACGTGGTGAGCGCGGTCGTGGGCGCCGCCGTGTCGACGGTCCATTCGGCGGTCTGCGGCGTCGGGTCGCTCAGGCCGCCGTAGACCGCGCGAACGGCGAAGTCGTGGTCGCCGTCCGCCAGGCCCGACACGGCCAAGGGCGAGACGCACGCCGCGTAGGCCGCGCCGTCGAGCGAGCATTCGAACGTCGCGCCTGACGTCAGCGTCGAGAAGGTGAAGGTCGCGCCGCTCACGCCCACCACGCCGCTCGGGCCGGAGCCGAGGCTGGTCGCTGGCAGCGCCGCGTAGGGCGCGCTGTCGCTCTGGCCGGAGCCAGCGGCGTTCGTCGCCGTCTGGCGAACCCGCAGCGTGCTGCCGCGATCGGCCGTAGTCACCGTGTAGCTCGTGCCGGTCTCGCCCGCAATCTCGGTGCACGCGTCGCCGGCAGCGTCGCAGCGCAGCCACTGCACCGTGCTGGTGGCGCTGCCGCCGCGCGGGCTGGCGAGCGTCGCCGTCGCCACGCTGCCTGGCGAGAGCGCGACGGTCGGCGCTGCGTCGAACTCGGGCGTGAGGTCGGTCGTGTCGGTCGCGGCGTTGTCGGCCGGGGTCATGTCGCCGGTCTCGCCGCCGGGCGTCGCGGTGAAGGTGAGCTGGGCGCGGTCGGTGCCGGGGGCCGGCGTGCCGGTCACGGTGTAGGTGAGGGTCTCCCCTGCGGGCAGGGCCGGTGTCGATGCGAGGTTCGGCAGGCCGGTGCCCGACGCCGTGCCGCAATCCGCGCCGGCCGACGCGGCGCAGGTCCACGTCACGTCGGTCAGGGCGTTGCTGCCGGTCGTCGCGACGATCGACTGGGAGGCCGTCGCGTTGAGGCCGTTGTTGTTGACGGTTGCCGTCCACGTGCGGGCCTCGGCGCGCGGGGCCGCCGTCGCGCCGTCGGTCGCGATCACCGACAGGTCGACCGGCTTGTAGCTCGAGGAGCTGCGGATCTCGTGGATGTTGGTGCTGCCACCCGTCGAGGCCGCGTAGCCGAGCTTCAGGGTCGGCGGCGGCGCGGGAAGCTGCAGCCCGGAGACGACCTGCTGGCGCGACCCGTCGGGCAGCGTGATCGTGACGGTGAGGCGTCCGGCAGGCGTGATCCAGACGGTGACGTGGCGCTTGTTCGCGCGGTTGCCCTGGATGCCGCCGGTGACCGGCTGGGAGGCGAGCATCGCGAAGTTCGCGGACTCGCTGCTGCGCACGACCAGGCGGTTGGCCCGCAGCGGCGACCCGTCGAGGCCGCAGATCCCGCCGAGGTTGCTGAAGTTGCCGAACTCATCCAGGCCGATGCCGACGTAGGCGTTGCGCAGGCCGGGGCGGCCGTCGTTGCAGCTCGCGTAGCCGAGCGAGCCGCCGAACGCGCCGATGCGGAAGTTCGCGGCCGTCGTTGCGCCGTCGTAGAGGAAGAACGTGATGCCGTCGGCGCCGCTGCCGCCGTAGGTCGCGTAGTCGAAGTCGACGAGGACGCCCTCGTTCGACGCAAACGGCACGTCGTAGTACGCATAGCCCGACGTGCTGCCGACCGCCTCCGTGAGGCGCAGCCAGCCGTTGCCCTCACCGTCGGTCGGCGCGGTCAGCTTCGCCGTGCCGCCGAGGGTCCAACCAGGCGCCGTCGAGTTCTCGAACGACTCGATGACCGGGAAGACCGCCGCACGCGACGGCGACGCCGGCCCGGCCGCGACGCCGACGAAGAGCAGGAGCGCGCCGACGAGGACGCGCGCTGCGGCGGAGTTGCGGATCGCCGAGGCGGCATGGCAGGCGCTCGGGGGCAGCGCAGGGAAAGACATCGCGCAGAAAATCGGTTGCGCGGTCCCAGAAATGAGCGCGCTGGCCGCAGGACTGACGAGTTGCAGGGTTTCCCAGCCGCTCCTGGCGCGCAAACGCGCCAGCTTGGATCAGTTACTCGGCGGTACGACTCGCGTGTCGGCCAACGCCTCCACGGCGCGCGATTTCAGCTACCGCTTAATCATCGAGCGGTAGCACTCGGGCACCGAGTTCGTCGGGCGCGATGTCTTGCGCAAGCGTGCTCTTCCCGACCTGTCGCGCCCCCAACACGACCCCCACAAGTCGGCTAATCCACAGAATTCGCATCGGCTGATCCACAGAATCGCGCTCGGCAGCTCCACGGAAATCGCCTCGCTTAGAGCCGCCGACGGCGGCGCCAGATGCCCGGAAGCTGATGCCGGATTAGGAAGAAACCGACGAGCGGGAAGCCGAGTCTCGCCACCACGTTGGTGACGTCGTCGGCGAGCGCTCCGCGCGCCGGAAGGTCAGACAGCAGCCAAAGCAGCGGGAGCAGCACGGCAAGTGCGGTGGCGAATGCGGCAAGCCGCGTGACTAGAGGAATCGGACCCAGCTCGCTCCTCACCGGCCCGACCGCGACCTGAGCCAGACCGGCCGAACGCAGCTCAAGCGGCAGAGACGCGGGCACCAGCAGCAGCAGGAGCGCGACCGCCGTCAACGTGGCGACCGCGGCGAGACCGTCCGGCAGGTCGATCGCCTCGCCGACAAAGAACGCCACGCTGCGCACGATGAACGCCACCGCAAGGGCGGTGAGAAGCCGCGCGCCGGTGACGAACTCCCGCGGAACCTGTTCCGCGCGGCGCCAGCGCCAATCCGGCCGCGGCGGGCCGGCGCTCAACGCGGTCGGGCGAGCAACGCCGGGTGCAGCGGGGTGAGGCACCGAACCGACGCAGACGCGAAAGCGGCACAGCAGGCGTTCGCGGGCAAAGCGGTGAACGGCATCGCGATGGGAATCGGCCGACGTGACTCAGAGATGAGCCTCGGCGGCTGCAAGACCAACAGATGCTCAGCGGTGCGTCGTAGGGTCGACCGCATGGCCATCGAACGCTTCACCGACGCCCAGATCGACGCCGCACTCGCCGAGCTCCCCGCGTGGACGCTCTCGGAGGACCGCACGACGATCCGCCGCGCCGTCAAGTTCGACGGCTTCCCGACCGCGTTCGCCTTCATGACCGCCGTGGCCCTCGAGGCCCAGCGCCTCGACCACCACCCCGACTGGTCGAACTCCTGGGCGACCGTCCGCATCGCGCTGACCGACCACACCACCGGCGGCCTCACGCACCTCGACTTCGACCTCGCGGCCAAGATCGACGCGCACGCTGCGGCGGCTGGGGCGGCGCCGGTGGTGTAGGCGACGTCTGGATCTCGTTCAGAGCACGGCCGTCAGACCGACGGCAGCGGCCAGCCCAATCCAAAGCGCAGCCCTGGCCCTCAGGCCGGCGTCGGACGAGGGCAGAATCATTCTGTCGCGCGCGGTACGGCCCGCCGACTCACGGGCGGCCCGGATTCCACAGCAGCGCCATGCCAACGACCCAGACCGCTACGGCGCAGGTGACCAGATCGGCGGTCCCGCTCCCGGGCGCCTCGAACGTCGCATAGCCGACCGCCGCCAGCGCTGCCGCTACTGCCATGACACGCACCCGTTGACGCTGGTGGGTCTCGTGCCGGTGCATGAGCACCAATCGGTTCCAATGGGCTCGGAGACGGACGGCAGACATGACCTAACCTCGCCTTCGGTCCCAGCGCGAGCGGATCCGCGGCGGCTCGTCGCGGCGGATCCTGAGCTGCCAGTAGGCCACAAGGCCCAGCAGGATCGCTACGTCGCCGGCAGAAGCGACGAGCCGCTCTACGCCGTGCAGCGTGGCGGGGTCGTTGTAGCGGTCAGGCCCGGGGCGCCCGCGATGCACGGGGGTCGAGCAAGGCGTCATGCCCGGGTGTTCGGCAGCCGCGCCCTGACGCTGCAGCCCGGACGGATGCTGCTGCTCGTATGTACCTCGCACCAGCTGTTGCCACTGATGAAACCAAAGCCCGAGGGGCATCCGCGGCCGCCCTCGGCTACCCGCCAGCGCCGCGAGCGCGACCAGTACCCGCAGGCGGATCTCAACGGACCTGTTCGAACTCACGAGTGCGACATCGGCGTCGTGTCCCTCGAGCGTTAGCGGCGCATCGGCAGCGAGACCGCGACCACAGACGCGACGCCTCCTGCAGCAGAACGGTGGCCACCGCGCCGAGCGACCGCGAGCAGCGCGACAACGCCGATCAACCCCCCAATGGCAACCGCGTAGGCAACCACCTCACGTGGCGACTGACCGTCGCTCAAGGCGATACTCACGCCGATATGAGCGAGCGCCCCCAGCCCCACCGCGATAGCGCGGGTACGGATTGAGCGTCGAGGCCGAGCGTATCGTCGACGGCGTAGCCGATCGCGGCTGCCGAGGCGAGCACAACGAGGCAGCGGAAGTCCGTCTCGCGCGACAGCTCGTCGGGGAGGCCATCGGGCCGCCGCATCAGCCGGTTCCACGTCTGCCTCATGCCGCCGTGTGCCTTGCGAGCAGGGCGCTGCACGACCTTGTCGAAGCTGGAGCTTGAATCGTCCGAGAAGGCCACGCGCGAAGAGCTGCCCATGCGACTTGGGTCGGTGACTCAGGCAGGAATCTGAAGCGGCATAGGCGGCTATCCCGCCACTCGCTCGCGCAGCGCCCGCACCGTCGGCGACACGAGCGGCCCCTGGGCCGTGACGAGGCCGACCGTTGGCGAGACCGTCGGCGATGCCAACCCGTGGACGCGGACCCCCGGCGGCAGCGCGCGGCCGTCGAGCCAGGCGTCGGCGACGATGCATGACGAGCCTGCGCTGCCGAGCTCCATGAGGGCGACGATCGAGTCGGCCTCGGCGCGCACCTGCACCTCGGTGACGCCGGCGGCGCGGAAGGCGCGGTCGATGACCTGGCGGTTCTGCATCGACGCGTCGAGCAAGCAGAGCGGGACGGCGGCCGCTTCCGCCCAGGTCACGGTGCCGTGGCTGCCGCGCCAGCGCGCGTCGCTCGTAAGCAGCAGCAGACGCTCGCGGTAAAGCGGGACGACCGCGAGTTGGGTGGTGGTCGGCAGCGGATCGTCGAGGTAGACGAGGCCCGCGTCGAGCTCGCGCCGCGCGAGTTGGTCGACGATCTGCGTCGTCGGCGCCGTCACGATCTCGAGGCGTACAACGGGCTGCTCGCGCATGAACGGGCCGAGGACCTGACCGAGGCGGCCATTCGCGGTCGGAATCACCCCGATGCGGACGGTCCCGGCGAGGCCCTCGCGGAGCCGCGCCGCCTCCTGCTCCAGGCCGTCGACCGACGCCAGCGCCGCCCGCGCCCACTCGAGCACGGCGCGGCCTTCGGGCGTGAGTCCTTCGAACTGCCGGCCGCGCTGCACGAGCCCGAGGCCAAGCTCCTCCTCGAGCTTGGCGATCCCGTTCGACAGCGCGGGCTGTGACACGTGGCACGCGTCGGCTGCGCGGCCGAAGTGCCCTTCGCGTGAAAGCGCCTCTAGATACTCGAGTTGCCGGAGCAGCATGGGTCCATCATTCACGATAGTTATCAACTGAGCAGCTCGGTCGATTGATTGGTGATCGACGTTCGTCGAACCTTCGGCGCCGTGCCGGCCCTCCCACGCCTCGACCTGCCGCCGATGGACCGCCATCGTGCGCTGCATCTCGCGCGCCTCGGCGCCGGTGTCGCGCTGAGCGCCTGCGCCCTGGCGGCCGTCGGGTCGGCGACAAGCTCGTCGCTGTTCGTCGCCCCGTTTGCGGCCTCGGCTGCGCTCAAGCACGCGGCCCCGCATGGGCCGCTCGCTCGTCCGCGCAACGTGATCGGCGGCTACCTCGTCGGCGCGCTCGTGGGGGTGCTGGTCGGCGCGACGCTCGGCGCGGGCATCCCCGCGGTCGTCGTCGCCACCGCCCTTGCGGCGGTCCTGATGATGGCGCTGCACGTCGAGCACCCGCCGGCGGTCGCCATGACCTTCATCGCACTCCACGCCCCAGGCCTCTGGCCGCTCGAAGTGGCGCTCGCCGGGTCAGTCACGCTCGTGGCCACCATGGCGCTGCTCGCGCCCGCGCTGCACGGGCCGCCACCATCGACACCGCAGTCCGCGACGGCGCAGCAGCCAGCGCCCGTTCCGCCAGTCGCGCCGCCGCCCGCACAACCCGCGCCCGCGCCCGCCCCTGCGCTGAGCTGAGCACGACCCGGGTCCGATTACCCGTCGCAGAGCCGGGTAAACCACCCCGGTTCGCCGCTCGACCAGTATCTGGGTCCGATTACCCGTCGTAGAGCCGGGTAATCCACCCCAGTTCGCCGCGTCGGCGTCAGCGGCGCGTGACGGCGCCGGCCAGCCGGCGTCCCACGCTGGCAAGCTCCGTGCGCTCTTCGCGCTTCAGTGCAAGGTTCCACAGCGCGACGATGAGCGCCGCGAACAGCAGGAGCCTCAGGCCCGCCGGGCCCCAGCCGAGGTCGGGTGCGTCGGCGAGCGGCCCGGCCAGCAGGCAGACGCTCGCGCAGAGCCCGAGCGCGACGCTGATCCGTGGCACGTCGAACGCGACCGGGAAGTGCCGGCGCGTGAGCAGGTGCAGCGTGAAGATGAGCACGACGTAGGCGATCACAAGCGCGGCGGCGGCCCCGTGGGCGCCGTAGGGCGGGACCAGCAGGACGAGCGCGACGACGTTGACCGCGAGCCCGACGAGCGCCGCGGGCACGGTCAGCTCAGTGGCGCCGATGCGGCCGGCGATCGTCGTCATCACGGGGACGACAC
Organism: Actinomycetes bacterium; assembly: GCA_023429855.1. Lineage (GTDB taxonomy): Bacteria > Actinomycetota > Thermoleophilia > Solirubrobacterales > Solirubrobacteraceae > JAGIBJ01. The sequence goes on along the minus strand of JAEZDB010000367.1, from coordinate 2,337 downwards.
CCCAGAGCGCCCAGGCGGCGGCGAGCAGCGGCAGCACCTCGATGATCTCGGGCCGCAGGTCGGAGTCGCCGGGTTTGACGCCGATCAGCACCTCAACCGTCCACGGTGCACAGAGCGCAACGCCTGCGACGGTGGCGCCAAGCACCACCGCGTAGCCGCGCAGCGCCGACGCGTAGATGTTGCTGGCCTGCGTCTTGCTCTCGATCGAGTAGGCGAGCGGCGGGAACGCGAGCTGGAAGGCGCGAGCGATCAGGATCACACCAGCGGCGATCTTCGACGCCGACGAGAACACGCCCAAGGCTGCTTCTGTCACCGCCGCGGTGCCGACGGCCGCCAGGATCGTGCGGTCGAGGATGTTGAAGCCGAAGATCGCCGCGTCGGTCGGGATCGTCGGCAGCCCGAAGCGCAGCAGCGCCCGGCGATCGCCGCGGCTCGCGGCACGCGTCTGCGCCTCGGACTCGACCGTCTCGACCTTGATGCCCTGCGACAGCGCCGCCGCGGCGTCGGGCGCCTGCGCAACCGGGTGGTCGTCGGCGCCGAGCTGGGCGCCTCGATCCTCCGCGGCAGATCCGGACGCCGCCGCGGCGCTGGCTTGGCCGACGACGAGGCTGTTCTCCGGGTCGACGAGCGCGGGCTGGCTCGTCACGCGCCCCGTGAAGACCGGCAGCTCGCGCGACCAGAGCCACGCGAGGATCACGCCCGAGGCCGCGTAGTTACCGATCAGGTAGCCGAGCACGCCGTGGTCGAGCACGAGCACGAGCAGGATCGTGAGCGCCACGGTGAGCAGCACGTTCGACACCGAGGCCAGCAGGTAAGTGCGGCGGTCGTCGCGGGCCCGCAGCAACGTCTGGGCGAGGTCGAGGTTGGTGTAGGCGAGGATGCCGAGCGCGGCGACGCGGACGACCCAGACGTCGTCGATCAGGCTCAGCCAGCCGGCGATCGTCGGCGCCAGGAACCAGACGATGGCCGCCAAGACCGAGCTGGCCACGAGCACCGACCCCTGGATCGTGCGCTGGAGCCGCGGCCGCTCAGCGTCGCTGGCGGTAAACCAGTGCCGCAGCAGCGCGTCGCCGAATCCGAGCCGGGCGACGATCGACGCCATGATCAGCCAGGCGAGGATGAGGTCGGCCTGGCCGAGGGTCCCGACGCCGATCGCCTCGGTGTAGGCGTGGAACGTGAAGAACGCCAGGCCCGCCGACAGGAACGCGGCCGCCTGGTAGGCGATCCCGCTGCGGATGATGCGTTCGACAGCCCCCGGCACGGCGGCTCACTCTACGGACGCGGCGGGCGCGGCACCGGCGGTCCTCGTGCGGACCCAGCCGTCGCGCCAGCGGCGGTCGACGGTGCGGCGTGGCGAGGCGCAGCTGCCCGGCGACCGCATACGGTTGCGGGCGTGCGGCACCCGCTCCTGATGCTGACCCGGCCCGTCGACGAGTTCATCCTCGGCGAGCACGCCCGCGACCTGATCGCGACCGCCGAAGGCGCCGGAGCGCTGCCGGGGCGCGTCCCCTACGGGGCGCTCGTGCGGGCGCCGGCTGCACTGCAACCGCTGGTGGCACGCGCGATCGCGCGGTCGATCGCCGCCGGGCGGCCCGCCGACTGGTCTGCCGACAAGACCGTCCTGGTGGCCTACCACGCGATCCAATGGCCGGTGGCAAAGCACCTGATGGACCGCGGGTTCGCCAGCGAGCTCTGGTACTCGCGGTGGGACCGCTACGAGGCCGCCCACGACGCGGGCGCCGCCCGGCACGCGCTGCTCAGCGAGTGGCACGCCGCGATGGCCGCGCGCAGCTCGCTCACGTTCGCGGTGTCTGACGCGCTCGCCCGGCTCGAGCACGACGCGGGCCGGCAGGCGATCACCACGCCGACGAGCGCCGACGCCTTCCCCGACGAGCCGCTCACCAGCGATCTGTCGCAGCCGGGCGCTCACCCCGTCGCCGTCTCCCTCGGGCACCTGGGCCGCCGCACCGACTGGGCGTGGCTTCGCGGCGCCGCCGAGCGCGTCCCGGACTTGGAGCTGCTGCTCGTGGGCAGCTGGCACGAGGACGAGGTCGGCACCGACGCCGACTACCAGTGGCTGCGCGCCTCGCCGCAGGTCACCTGGTTCGGGCGGCTCAGCGACGCCGAGGCCGCCGCCGTGATCGCCCGTGCCGACGTGGGCCTCGTGCCCTTCACCGTCGACCCGTTCAACGACTACGGGCTGCCGAATCGCATCCTCAAGTACGCGCGCCTCGGGCGGCCGTCGATCGCGCCGACCCTCGCCGGCTGCGCGACCTGGGAGCGGGCGATGACGTGGGCCGACGGCCCCGAGGCGCTCTCGGCCGCGCTCCGTGCGGC
>JAEZDB010000349.1 GCA_023429855.1 Actinomycetes bacterium | reverse complement strand
AGACATGACCGACATCCTTGCTCGCATCCAGGACCGCTCTGCGGTCATCGGCATCATCGGCCAGGGCTACGTCGGCCTGCCGCTCGCGCTCGTGTTCGAGGCGGCAGGCTTTCCGGTCCGCGGCTTCGACGTGGACCCCACCAAGGTCGAGGCGCTGACGCGGGGCGAATCCTACATCCGGCACATCGGCTCGGACCGCGTGAAGGCGGCCGTCACCGGCGGCCGCTTCCAGGTGACCACCGACTTCGACCGCCTGGCCGAGTGCGACGCGATCCTGATCTGCGTGCCGACCCCGCTCGGGCCGCACCGCGAACCGGACCTGTCGTACGTGCACGACACGGCGCGGGCGATTGCCACGCGCCTCCGTCGGGGCCAGCTGGTCGTGCTCGAGTCCACGACCTACCCGGGGACGACCGACGAGGAAGTGCTGCCGATTCTCGAGGCGTCCGGCCTGCGCTGCCCGGACGACTTCCTGCTCGCCTTCTCGCCCGAACGCGAGGACCCGGGCAACGCGCACTTCAACACCAAGTCGATCCCCAAGGTGGTGGGCGGGGTGAACCCGGCGTCGACCGAGGCGGCGGTCGCCCTGTATGCGGCCGGCGTGGACCGCGTGGTGCCGGTGTCGTCGGCGCGGGTGGCCGAGTCGAGCAAGCTGCTCGAGAACGTCTTCCGCTCGATCAACATCGCGCTGGTCAACGAGCTGAAGGTCACCTTCGACCGCATGGGCATCAACGTGTGGGAGGTGATCGAGGCGGCGCGCACCAAGCCGTTCGGCTTCACGCCGTTCTACCCGGGGCCCGGGCTCGGCGGGCACTGCATCCCGCTCGACCCGTTCTACCTGTCGTGGAAGGCGTCCGAGCACGGCATGTGGACGCGGTTCATCGAGCTGGCCGGCGAGATCAACCAGGCGATGCCGCGCTATGTGGTGAGCAAGGTGGCCGAGGCGCTCAACGACCGCCGCCAGAGCGTGAACGGCGCCACGGTGCTGGTGCTCGGCCTGAGCTACAAGGAGAACATCGACGACGACCGCGAGTCGCCGTCCTACGAGCTGATCGAACTGCTGCAGGAGAAGGGCGCGCAGGTGGACTACTGCGACCCCTACTTCCCGCGGGCACGCCACGGCCGCAAGCACGCGTTCGACCTGGCCAGCGTGCCGTGCGACAACGCGACGTTCCGGCAGTACGACGCGCTGCTGGTGTCCACCGCGCACACGCAGTTCAAGGACCCGACGCTCTACGCCGGCGTGAACCTGGTGATCGACACCCGCAACATCGTGCACGCGGCGCCGGAGGGTCCGGGCGTCGTGGTGCGCGCCTGAGCGGCTCGCACGGCCACCGCATAGCTCTACAGCAGAGCGACTATACTTCAGGGCAGTGGCACAGCTCACCGAGCCCACCACACGCGCACGGATCCTGATCGTCGACGACCAGGCTCCGAACGTCCGAGTGCTCGAGCGTCTGCTGACGTCTGCGGGATACCACCGCCTTTACTCGACGACCGTCCCCGAGCAGGTGGCGTCGCTCGTCGGCCAGGTCAGTCCCGACCTCATCCTCCTCGACCTCCACATGCCGGGCCTCGACGGGTTCGGCGTGATGGAACAACTGCAGCCGCGATTGAACGAGGAGCGGTACCTGCCGATTCTCGTGGTCACGGCGGATCTGAGCGTCGAGGTGCGGCAGCGTGCGCTCGGCGCCGGCGCGAAGGACTTCCTCAACAAGCCGTTCGATGCCGTCGAGGCGCTGCTGCGCATCCGGAACCTGCTGACGACGCGCTTCATGTACCTGCAGTTGGACAAGCACAACCGCGGACTCGAAGCGACGGTGCAGGAGCGCACACGCAAGCTGGAGGTCGCGCGCCTCGAGATCCTGGAACGGCTGGCGCTGGCAGCGGAATTCCGTGACGACAACACTGGGGAGCACACGCGGCGGGTCGGCCGCCTCGCTGGCGCCATCGCACGACATCTCGGGCTTCAGGAAGACCTGGCGCTGACGATCGAACGGGCGGCGCCGCTGCATGACGTCGGCAAGATCGGCATCCGTGACGCGATTCTCCTCAAGCCTGGGCCGCTGACGGCGGCAGAGTTCGAAGAGATGAAACGCCACACCGTGATCGGGGCCGACATCCTGTCAGGCAGCACCGGCACCCTGCTGCGCACGGCGGAAGACATCGCCTTGAGCCACCACGAACGATGGGACGGCGCCGGGTACCCGCGGGGGCTCGCGGCTATGGCCATCCCCCTCGCAGGCCGGATCGCGCACGCCGCCGACGTCTTCGACGGTCTCACTCACCCGCGAGGCGCGCAGCCGCACGACGACACGCATCGTGACGCGGTCGGGTACATGACCGCCGAGGCCGGTCTCGCGTTCGACCCGGACGTCGTGATGGCCCTTGCGGCTGCCGTCGAGCGCGCGTCGAGCCCCCCGGGCGCGCGCTGACGAGGAGTCGGTCACGGCCGCTTTGCCGACACTCGCTTCACCATGACGGCGGCTGCCAGCACCACGCCGGAGGCCAGCAGTCCCCAGACGACCGGCGCCGCCCCACGCACACCAGCACCAGCCGTGCCGGCGTGCAGCACCGCCGTCGTCACCACCCCGGCCACCATCGACGCGAACGCCTGCCGCCGGCCGGCGATCGGCACGAACAAGCCAGCAATCACCGGCACGAACAGGCTGGCACTCAGCAGGCTGTAGAACAATCGCATCAGGCCGATGATGCTGCCGGCCCATATCGCCACTGTCACGCCGAGCACGCCGCTGGCGATGGCCGCCAGCCGTGCCACGCGCAGCTGCGCCCGATCGTCCGCGCCGGGCCGCAGGTGCCCGGCATAGAGATCGCGCGCGATCGACGTGGACAGCATGAAGAGCACCGCGTCGGCGCTGCTCACTTCTGCCGAGAACAGGGCCGCGAGCGCGAGTGCACCAAGCCAGGGCGGCAGGTTCTCGCGCAACAGCATGGGCAACGCCAGTTCGCCATTCACGAGATCGGGGTGGAGCACGCGCGCCAGCATCCCGAGCACCGGCGGGACGGCAGCGAAGATCAGCAGCACACCGGCGTTGACGAGCACGCCGAGGCGCACCGCCTGCACGTCACGCGCGCCGTAGACCTTCTGCAACAGTCCGGGTGAGACGACGAAGGAGGGCGCGAGGAGCGCGAGATATACGAGGCCGGACCCGCCCCCGCTCCACGGGTTCCAGTAGTCGGACGGCACGGCGGGCGGCGCCAGTGCCGCAAGGCCGCCGGCAGCGTGCCACGCAAACGGAATCGCCAGCGTCAGGCCGACCAGGAGCACCACCGCCTGCACGGCATTCACCACCGTCGACGACCACAACCCGCCGCTGACGAAGTACAGCGTGGCGACCGCGCCGCCGATGATGCAGCCCCACGCATGCGGCACGCCAGCCAGCGTCTGGAGGAGCCCGGCCAGCGCCACGAGTTGTGCGGCGAGAATGGACAGCGACCCGCACCACAGGAGCACGGCCATCAGCCCACGCACGTCCGGACCGAACCTCGCGTGCAGGAAGTCGCCGAGCGTCTGATGGCCGGCGGCCGCCGCCACCCGCCAGATGCGTGGACCGACAACGAGCGCGAGCACGATGGATCCGAGCCCCGCGGAGCCCACCCACCACCAGGCCGCGATGCCGTCGCCGTAGCCCAGACCCGCGGCGCCCTGCGTGGAGCCCGCGCCGATGTTGGCGGCAATCAGCGTGCCCGCGAGCAGGCCCGGGGACAGCCTTCGACCCGCCACGAAGAAATCCTGCGCCGTCGCCCGTCGCGACGACCACCATCCCAGCGCGACGAGCGCCGCACCATAGAGCAGCAGCAGGGAGAGATACATCGGGTTCAGCGCGTGCGCGCCGCGCGACAACGCCGGGTCATGACGGTCGCGGCGCCTGGGTCACCGGGCCGGACGTGCCGTCACTCGAGGCTTCCAGCAGAGGGGAGCGAAGGCAGCGGCTCGGCATGGCGCACGGCGTTGACGATGGCCGTGGCGACCACGTCTGCCGCAAGCGCACCCAGCAGGCCGACATCGGCGGCGTCGCTGGTGGTGCCGGTCGCCAGCGCGAAGATGGTGTCGCCGTCGGACGGCGTGTGCGACGGCGCGATTGCGCGCGCGAACCCGTCGTGGGCCATGCGCGCGACCAGGGCGGCCTGCGTCTTCGTCAGCGTCGCATTCGTCGCGACCACGCCGAGCGTCGTGTTCTCTCCCGGCG
>JAEZDB010000342.1 GCA_023429855.1 Actinomycetes bacterium | reverse complement strand
GTGTAGCTCTCGATGTCGAACCGCGCCGTGAGCTGGCGGAAGCGGAAGGTGAAGTCGGGCCACAGCGTCGTGTTGCGGCCGGTCTCGTCGAGGTACCAGGAGGCGCAGCCGCCGTTGAGCCAGATCGTCGGCTTCATGCGCTTCTGCAGGCCCTCGTTGTAGCGGCGGTACCGCTCGGGGCGCACGTCGACGCTGGCCAGGCGGCCGCGGTCCATCTGCTGGAGCGCGTCGATCACGTACTGCACCGACGCCTCGATCATGAAGATCATCGACGAGTGGCCGAGGCCGGTGTTGGGGCCGAGCACGAAGAAGAAGTTCGGGAAGCCCGGAACGGTCGCGCCCTTGTAGCCCTGCATGCTGCCTTCCCATGCGTCGGTGAGCGACTTGCCGCCGACCCCGCGCACGTGGTCGGCGATCGGCAGGTCGGTCACGTGGAAGCCGGTGCCGAGGACGATTGCGTCGACCTCGCGCTCCTCGCCGCTGCTGCCGATCACGGAGTGCTTGCCGATCGACGACACGCCGGTCGACAGCACCTCGACGTTGGGCTGGTTCAGCGCCGGGAAGTAGTTCGAGCTCAGCAGGATGCGCTTGCACCCGATCGTGAAGTTCGGCGTGAGCTTCTCGCGCAGCTCCGGGTTGTCGGGGATCTGACGCTTCAGGTGCATGCGGGCCAGCACCTCGGGGGCCTTCATCACGTTCGAGTAGCGCGTGAAGCCCACGACGTTGAATTCTTTGCTCCAGTACAGCCACGCGCGGCCCATGCGCTGCAGCGCCGGGAAGCGGCGGAAGAGCGCCCGGCGCACCGCCGACGTCTTGAACTCCGGCCGGGGCAGCAGCCACGGCGGGGTGCGCTGGAAAAGCTTGAGCTCGCCGACGACCTTCTGCAGCTCAGGCACGAACTGGATCGCCGAGGCGCCGGTGCCGATCACGGCGACGCGCTTGCCGTTGAGGTCGACGGAGTGGTCCCACTCGGCGGAGTGGAAGACCGGGCCGTCGAAGTCCTTGAGGCCCGGCAGGTCGGGGATCGACGGCGCGCTGAGCGGGCCGGTCGCGGAGACGAGCACGTCGAACACGTAGTCGCCCTGGCTCGTCGAGACGTGCCACTGCTTGGCGTCCTCGTTCCAGGTCGCGTCCTGCACGAAGGTGTTCAGGTGTACCGAGCGGTGCAGATCGTGGTCGCGGGCGACCTGCTCGGTGTACTGGCGGATCTCGCCCTGGTGGGCGAAGGTCGTCGTCCAGTTCGGGTTCGGCGCGAACGAGTACGAGTACAGGTTCGACGGCACGTCGCAGGCGCAGCCGGGGTAGTCGTTGTCGCGCCACGTGCCGCCGATCGCGTCGCCGCGCTCGAGCACGATGAAGTCGTCCTGGCCGGTCTGGCGGAGGCGGAGGGCCATGCCGAGGCCGGCGAAGCCCGAGCCGATAATGCCGACGCGGGCCTGGCGCGTGGCGGCGGGTGAGGCGGTGCTGCTCATGGAACCTGCGGGGAGACGGGGTGCGCCCGAGAGAGCCGGGCCGGGGCGGTACTGGAACGTACCGAGCGCAGCGTACTTACACTAGTGTCACTTGTCGACCCTGCGTGACGAGGCTCCCACGTCGCGGTCGGGCACGGCCCCTCGCCGGTGGTGCGACGCGCCCCGCCGCCGCGCCCGTAACATCCTGGCGTACTGGAATGCGGCCGTCCTGCCGATTCAGTGGTTACCGAGCTCGCGGCCTCTGGCGGCGAGCCTCGGTAAGCCCCGCTCTCGCTCCCCGACCACCCTCCCGGAGTCCCCTGCCTTGCGCTCCCTGCTGACCGCCCTCCTGCTGGCCGCAGCGACCCTCGTCGCCGCCGCTGCGCCCGCCAACGCCGCCACGATGATCGGCATGGGCGACCAGAACCCGAAGCTGTTCGAGGATGCGCGCTTCACGAGCCTCAAGAAGGTCAAGGTCGTGCGCTACATCGCGCCGTGGGACGTCGAGAACGTGCCGTGGGCCAAGGCGCAGGCCGAGGCCTGGATCGCGGCGGCGAAGGCCAAGGGCTACCTCGTCCACGTCTCCTTCAACTACGGGGCCGCCAAGCCGCTGGTCAACCCGACCGTCGCGCAGTACGTGGCGGCGACGAAGCCGTTCGTCGACCGCCACAAGGCGGCGGTCGAGTCGTGGGGCGTGTTCAACGAGGTCAACCGCGGGCTCGCCGCGGGTCGCTTCACCACGCCGGCGCCGAAACTTGCGGCGCAGCTCTCGACGGCCTTCCGCACGAAGGTCTGCGTGGGCTGCAAGGTCGTCGCGATCGACCTGCTCGACGGCATGAAGGTCGACGCCACCCTCGTCTACCTCAAGGCGTTCATGCGCGCGGTCGGCAAGAACCGCCCGAAGATCGTCGGCTTCCACAACTACTCCGACACGAACCGCAAGAGCATGACGCGCACCGCCGCGCTGCTGAGGGCCGTCGGCAAGGCGCCGAAGGTGTGGATCACCGAGACGGGCGGCCTCTACAAGTTCGGTCTCGACGGCTCCGGCTTCCTGCCCGACAGCAAGCGCCAGGCCGACTCGGTCCGCCAGGTCTTCAAGATTGCGAAGAAGTACCCCCGCATCCAGCGGACGATCTTCTACAACTTCTACGGCCCCGGCGAAGACCGTCCGGACGACATCTTCGACGCCGGCCTGATCTCGGGCGTCGACTCGATCCGCCCGGCGTACAACGTCTTTAAGAAGTACGCGAAGTAGGTCGTGGGCTGCACGGCTGCCCGAGCGGCGGCCGTGCGGGTGTCCACGGACCGCCGCGCCTGCCGACGCCGGTACATTCCGCGGCATGGACTTCTGGGACGTGTTGCGCACCATCCACCTGCTGTCGATGGCGTTCTTCGTCGGCGGACAGCTCGTGATCGCGGCCGTCCTCGTGCCGGTGCTCCGCGGCAAGGAGGAGATGAAGCTCGTCGCGCGGCGGTTCGGCCACGTGAGCGGCATCGCGCTGCTCCTGCTGATCCTCACCGGCGCCTACATGGCCTCCCACTACGACCAGTGGGACAACACCAACCTGCAGGTCAAGCTCGGGCTGCTCATCGTGCTCTTCGGCGTAATGGGCTACCACATGCAGAACGGCGCCAAGCGCTGGGCCGAGCCCGTCATGGCGACGCTCTCGCTCGCGATCGTCGTGCTCGGCGTCGCGCTCGCGCACTGAGGAATCTCTAAAGCAACGACACCGGCCACCCGGTCTCGCCGTCGGGGAGTACGGCGAGACCGGGTGGCCGGTGTGTGCTTGGGGGAGAAGTGGGGGAGTTACTTGCGGAGGGGCATGGTGGTTCTCCGAGCGGGTGGAGGGCCACCCGGCGCGTGGTAGGCGACGGGTCTTGCCTTCACGAGATCGGCATCTGTGACCCATGTTGCGTCGCGAGTGGCCGGATGAGCGACCGGCGCGCCGGGCCCGCGGAGCGCGAGCCCGGGTTTGCGGTGTCGCCTGTTTCTGGCGTGTCGGGAAAGGGAGTGCTAGCTGGCGCTGGCGCCGGTGCCGATCGGGCACGAGACGCCGGTGCCACCGATGCCGCAGTAGCCCGCGGGGTTCTTCTCGAGGTACTGCTGGTGGTAGGTCTCGGCGTAGTAGTACTCGCCGGCTGGGGCGATCTCGGTGGTGATCTCGCCGAGGCCCTTCTCCTCGAGCGCCTTGCCGTAGGCCGCGGCCGAGGCGGCAACTGCCTCGGCCTGCTCGGGCGTCGAGGTAAAGACCGCCGAGCGGTACTGCGTGCCGACGTCGTTGCCCTGACGGTTGCCCTGGGTCGGGTCGTGGCCTTCCCAGAACGTCTTGAGGATGGCGCCGAGCGACGTCTTGCTCGGATCCCAGACGACCTTGACCACCTCGGTGTGGCCCGTCCGGCCCGTACAGGTCTCTTCGTAGGTCGGGTTCGGGGTGTAGCCACCGGCGTAGCCGACCGACGTCGTGTAGACGCCGGGGAGCTTCCAGAAGAGGCGTTCGGCGCCCCAGAAGCAGCCCATGCCGACGGTGATCTCCTCAAAGCCGTCGGGGAACGGCGGCTTGATCGAGGTGCCCAGGACCGCATGCGTGCCGTCGACCGGCAGCGGGGTTGGGCGTCCCGGAAGGGCGTCCTCCGGGCTGACGATCGTGGCCTTACGGCGCAGGGCTTCAAACAGCATTCGTGTCTCCTCTTCGAAGAGCCGGCGGGGCCGAACTTCGGCCGATGTCGCAGGGTCTTCTCTCCATCAGGGTAGCCCTCGCGCTTTGGATTCGCGGCGGCTACGAAGACGGTCCCCGGACGCGGCAATTCGTTACATCCGGCGCGGGCCTGTCACCCGCTTGGCGCGGGTTGTCACCTGCCTGGCGCGGTCCAACCTGAATCCGACGGTTCCCCGCCTGGCGAACCCGTAGAGTGCTCTGTGTTCACGCGCACTGATTGTCCCTAACGGGTGCACGAGGAACCGAGTCACCCATGTCCGCTCCTTCCGACCCGTCGATGGTTCCGACGCCCCGCCTCGTGGTAGTGCTGGCCGGTGCCGCTGGCGTCCCTGGTCGCTTGCCGACTGCGCTGGAGCTGGCGCCGATGCCGCAGCTCGCCGGGCTGGCTCGGGCTGGGCGCGTCGGGCGGCTCCGCACGGTCGCGTCGCACCTGCCGGTCTCTGAGACGTCTGCTGCAGCTACGTCGCTCGGCACGATCCCGCCGATGGCCCTCGACCCGGGCGCCGTCGCGATCGAGTCGCTGGGCCGCGTGCTCGCAACCGCCGAGAGCTGCCCCGTGGTGGAGGTGCTGGACCTGCATGGCGACCCGGCCCCGGGGGGGGGGGG